>JBEQLC010000287.1:0-2131 GCA_040326175.1 Desulfobacteria bacterium
GGAGAAAGGCTATTGTTGGTTTTTAGAATCTTTTGCCATGTTGTTTATGCAACTAAAGGGTTGAGCTTGTTTCGACTAGTGTGGACAGGGCCGCTACACCTCTTCC
The DNA here is from genome assembly GCA_040326175.1 of Desulfobacteria bacterium. Lineage (GTDB taxonomy): Bacteria > Desulfobacterota > Desulfobacteria > Desulfobacterales. Next base: position 107 of record JBEQLC010000287.1, read on the forward strand.
GTTTCGATCACAGGACGCCCCTTGTAATACCCGCAGTTCTTACAGACGTGGTGTGGCAACTTGGGCTCGCTACACTGGGGGCAGGTTGTCAGATTCACCGGTTTTGCCTTTTGATGGGTTCGTCGCTTTCTGCCTCTTGATTTCGAAATCTTGCGCTTGGGTAAAGCCATTGAAAATCTCCTTATTTATTGCGATCCGTAGACCTGCTGAATTGACTACAAGGCTTCATGGAAAATGAATCTCGTGGAGCAAAAGTCCGTCTATAACCTATTAATATTGCAAACGGTTTTGTCACATTACTACAAAACAATAAAAATCGAATTATCTACTATAGACAAAAACAAAGTTTTGTCAAGCCCTTTAAGGCTCCCTTTTTCTGTATTGTCCATTCTGATGTCAATTCTGGAATGCAGGCTGTTGGCCAGCGGCCTGCTGGTGCGGAGGTTCCCACCTTGTCCGAATGATCCGTTTGTGTTATGCTCCCGTCAAAATTCAGGCTGAAGCATAGAATGTACTGGAGTAGCAGGATAAATCGGAGGTCGAAGATCATATGACGACTTCCCAATGGCAGACAATGGAGGTGTTCCGTGTCGCGCATACCCGCTGTGGCCGACATGTTCTATCCTGGCGATAAGGATCGGTTGAGAGAACAGCTCTCTTCATTTGTCAGGCCGGCACCAGAGCCAAAAAAGGTGATGGCGGCCATCTCACCCCATGCGGGCTACATGTATTCCGGAGGCGTGGCGGGTGCTGTTTTTTCTCAAATCAGTATCCAGGACACTGTTGTGATCTTAGGGCCTAACCATAGGGGTATGGGGGCCAAAGTTGCTCTAAATACCTCTGGAACATGGGAGATGCCAATGGGGTCCGTTCCAATCAACGAGGCCTTGGCCGAATCCATCCTCAGGGTTTCGACTTCTGTTGTAAAGATAGAGGACGATTCCGGGGCGCACACCATGGAGCATTCCATCGAGGTTCAGGTGCCATTTCTTCAGTTTTTGCGGCCTGAAGTGAGCATTGTGCCTATTGGGGTGTCCCACTTAACTTACGACGCATGTCAAGAGATTGGTCAGGCATTGGTACAAGGGATTCAGGGCTTCGGCAAAGAAGTCCTTATGGTGGCCAGCACGGATATGACCCATTACGAGTCTCAGGATCAGGCTAAGGCCAAAGATAAGCTGGCTATCGACCGTATTCTTGATTTGGACCCCAAGGGGCTATATGAAACCGTATCCAGGCATGGGATATCTATGTGCGGGATGATTCCCACGACGATCGTGCTTGAGGCTTGCAGGGCAATGGGTGCAGAGAGGGCTGAGTTGGTCCAATATGCCACATCAGGGGATGTGACCGGCGATTATGCTCAGGTAGTGGGGTATGCAGGCTTCATTATCTATTAGCGAGGCGGTGTGGCTCGACAGCAGAGAGGGTTCTCTCGCCCGCTCCCTTTGGTCGCTCGAGTCCACAGAGATCACCGAGATATTCTTTTTGGTCTGATTTCTTGACCCCGGTTAAATAGTCCCGACACGTCGGGAATTTAACGGGGCAGGGTGGGAAAAATCAGACCAACTGCTCGGCCCCTGCCAGGGCATTTATGCTCAGACAAAAACTCCTGCGTGAGCAAGATCGCAGGTTAAGCTGAATTGCCATCTCAGCTGAAGGACTCCACATTATGGAAGAAGTTAGAACACGATTTCCGCCGAGCCCGAGCGGATACCTTCATATAGGCGGTGCCAGGACAGCCATATTCAACTGGCTCTTTGCTCAAAAGACGGGCGGCAAGTTGATCTTGAGGATCGAGGATACTGATGCGGAAAGGTCTTCTGAAGAGTCGATCCAAGGGATCATTGAAAGCCTGAAATGGCTGGGGATTACCTGGGATGAAGGTCCTTATTTTCAGTCTCAGTTCATCGATGAGCATGTGGCGGCAGCGCAGAAACTAGTGGAGTTGGGACATGCATACAAGTGTTTCTGTACAAAGGATGAGCTTGATCGAAAGCGCGAAGAGGCCCGCAGGACAAAGTC
>JBEQLC010000288.1:0-2128 GCA_040326175.1 Desulfobacteria bacterium
CGTTGCATCATGGTGCGACCGGTTTCGTCAAACCATTCTATGACTTCTAAGAAAACGGCCATGGGGGCGCTCCTTTCATTCGCGCAAAGTGCAGAGCGGTAAGCGCATAGCGTGTGTGTGCAAGCGCTTGAGGCCCTACGAAATCCGACAATCTAATTTTGAGTGAACATGGATTGCCGGTTGGTGATCCTTTCTTCCAAACGATTTACGAGTTGTTGGATGTCATTAACAGAGATTTTCTCCCACTCATCATCCTGGCTTTGCCGTAGGGTGCTGACGGCTACCGCGAGCTCTTCGATCTCTTGGTGTAGTGAAAGATCGTAGTCATAGAGCTCTGCCAGCTTTTGCTCATCCACGGGTGTCGCTGCGAAAAGGCCTCCATAGCCGTAACTGGCAAAGCGAATGGTATCCGCTAAGCGCATCAGCTTTTGAGCAAGCCTTTCCAGACTCGCTAACGGCTTCAGTATAGCTCTATTGGTAAGCTCAGCCGATATTTCTCCAACCCGTTCTACCTGCTCTGTGAGGCGCGATGCCAATTGAGTGCGGATGACCTTATCCTGGGCCCGCAGTCCCTCACGTTCTTGATAAGAGGGCATACCGGGAAATATTCGCACTATACTTTTGAAAATATCCGCGACCTTTTCCTTGGTGAGCATAACTTTTCTCCTTCTGCATCAGCCAATCCTAAGCGCAAGCAAACCTTGCCGTTGCCGGACCCAAGGTTGGGGTAATGGGTTTGCAATAATTAAGCCAGGCGGGTTGCGGACACCACAGCATTCAGAGCGCCTATCACAGTATTCAAATGAGGGATAGAAGATGGCCTAGACTAGACACTAAGCACGAATGATATCTGAATACAGGAAAGACAAACGAACGTCATACCGGACTAGTCCGCCTACGGAGGGCGAGATCCGGTATCCAATTTGTTTATATTTATTTTGGATTCCGGATAGCCGCTTCGCGTCTTCCGGAATGACGCAATCGAAGTCGTGCTAGCCGGTGCATAGTACCCATGATGCCATGCGCTATGCGCTCGGCGCGAAAGGCTTGACATTTGTGCGTTCGTACTTAATGGATAGAAAAGATTGTTGCTGTGGCAGATCTTATGATAATTGGTTTGTAACCTGCGAAAGGAGATCAGATATGGCTTATACTTGTAAGAACTGCGGGGCGGTTGCCGACGCACCTGGACATCTGTGTAACCCCTGTGGAGATGCGGCCAAGTGCAACTTTTGCGGCACTCCTGAGACGGATCCGAAGCACATGTGCAAAGATAAGCTGGCAGCGATGAAGTATTCCTGCTCCGGTTGCGGTAGGGTAGCTATGGAGTCAGACCACCTTTGTGCGCCTACTCCCATCGGATAATAATTTCTCAATTCAGCGGCAGGGGAGGGGGTTTTTTTACAACCTCTGTAACCTGCCGCCTGTTTCATTCCTAATCTGTCACTTTTCATAATTTTCTTCCTGCCGTATCTTCGGAGCCTGGCGAGAGGCTGCCAGCAGGATGGTGCGCCATGCGGTTAATCATCATTCTTACCGCCAGGGATGACCTTAAGTTGGGCTCGGAGCTGACTGCTTCTAATTTCTTTCAACCATTGTTGCCATTCCTTTTGGCCTTCCTCTACTGCCCGAGCATAATCCTGTCGCTTCCTTTCCTGATTGTCGTCTAGATCCTTAACAACCGCCCGGGCACGTTTCAAGCGCTGATAGGCAAGGGAAGATGACCAGAATTTTTCATTCAATGGCTGACCGTAAATCTTCTCAAGTTTTGCTTTAAACGCGCTAGCGTCGTGATCCAACAAGAATCTTTCAAGGTCAAAAAGTTCTTCATCTTTCAGGTAGTAGGGTGAATCTTCCCAATCGGCCACTGCTTGGCTGAGTTTTTCAAGCAACTCCTCAGTGTCTATTGGTGTGGAGGTGGACATGGTAATATCCCTCAGCAACTCAAAGCATTGGGAAGACCAGTGCGTCTAATCTAGCCACTCGACCTGTAACAGCCGACATTAAGATCCTGTAAAGGTGAGATTGATGCGGACTGTATCTCCTATTGCACTGCCGCTTCTTTGTACTCGTATAGGTGCACATCCCTCTGTGGGTAGGGGATAGAGATGCCCTCTTCGTCAAAACG
>JBEQLC010000289.1:0-2125 GCA_040326175.1 Desulfobacteria bacterium
AGCCACTTCTTCAAAGTGTGGTTTAAGGTTGCGATAAGTGGCTTCAAGATGCTCAGGTATCACCCGTACGTCAGCAAATACGGTCATGGCATTGGTATCCCCATGCCATCGAGGGACAATGTGAAAATGAAGGTGCTGTTCCACACCCGCACCAGCCACCACGCCAAGGTTCAGGCCCACATTGAATCCATCTGGCTTCATCACTTTCTTCAAAACTCCGATCGAGTCTTTGACCGTCTTTAGAAGGTCACCCATCTCTTCCTTTGTCAACTCATCCAACGTCGATATATGTCTCTTGGGAGCCACCAGAAGATGTCCGTTGATATACGGATATTTGTTCATCATGACCATGGAGAGTGCTCCCCTGTACAATGTCAGATTGCCTTTGTCCGTCAACGCAACACAGAATATGCATTCCTTCTCTTTTTCGCTCAGAATGTACTCCATGCGCCAGGGAGCCCATACGGTCTTCACTACTTTCACCTCGGCAATAAATATCTCAAAAACCTGTAGAAGTTTTCAGCAATACGTCCCGACCAATGTAGTTCTTTGATAACAGAACATTGTTCTGAGAATCACTGCAAACATCGTAGCCGGAGCCAACCAAATTGTCGACACTATATAGCAGGCTTAGCTGAAAAGACAACCCCAATTTGAATCAGTATGGTGGTGTCAATGATTCAGGGCACTTAGCTTGGCAAACCTTATTGTTCTACGCCAAAATGTGCCACGATTCTGCACCCAATTCGCACACGGGGCAGAGGTTTGGACCGGATTCCCGATTCATTGGGTCATTAAAACCTTGTTGTTACGATATGGTTCTGTTATCTTTATTTTTCCAGAAGTTATCATAATGCAATGGTATATTTGATCTTTGTAGACGAGAAAACAGGCACGACCTGTTATGTGCCATGCCTGTTTGCCTTTGCGGACAGGGCAAGGGATGGGTGGTCATGAAGGTCTTAACAAGAATAACCACATCAGTTTTAATCCTATTACTCTCAACAGTTGGTCTCTGCTATCCTCAAAGTACTGCTGTGGAAATCCACACTGTGGGTATAGAGTATGCTGTTCAAGGAAAATTTGAGGCGGCCAGACTGGAATTTGAAACGGTCTTGAAGATTGATCCCTCTTTTGAATCTGCAAGAATAGCCTTGGAATTGATTGAAAACGTTACAGATCAAAAGATAAAAAAGGAAACGGCTATCCATCATTTCAAGGCGGATGGTTGCATCATTAAACGGCAGTGGGATGAGGCGATCGCTGAGTGTGACAAGGCCTTAGAGATAAATCATAAGTTTGCCATGGCCTACATCGATCGAGGGATTGCCTATGTAGGCAAACGCGAGTATGGCAGGGCCATCGCTGATTTCAATAAGGCCATCGAGATAAACCCCGGGTTGCCTGGGTTCTACCTCTCTCGAGGGATTGTCTATTCGTACAAAGGTGAGTATGACAAAGCCATCTCTGATTTCGATAAGACCATTGGCTTAAACCCGAGGGGCGCTATGGGCTACTACAGTCGGGGACTATCCTATCAAGGCAAAGGTGAGTATGACAAAGCTATCTCTGATTTCGACAAGGCCATAGACTTAAACCCGAAGGAAGCTATGTTCTACAGGAGTCGAGGGGCTGCCTGGCACTACAAGGGCGACTATGAACGGGCCGTGGCCGATTACACTAAAGCCTCTGACATGAACCGACGCTATCCTGCAGGTCTCACCGGGGAATCTGATACCTTGGATGAGTTGGACGCGGCAAAGAAAGTAACTCCTGAAGAAGGACCCAAACGCATTCCTATGCTTGGGACCATAAAGGTTCCCGTTGGCAATATACGCACAAGGCCGACAACAAGATCGTTAGTCATAGCTAAGCTAAGAACAGGAACCCAGGTCACGATAGTACACCAAGAGGGTGAATGGTATCTAGTAAAATTTCTTGGTGGCCAGGTAGGTTGGGCTTATGAAACCATCATTGTCAAATCACAATAGACTCAAGCGGCCAGCGTAAAAGATATTCTAACAGAACATCCTGCTCCACTTCTCGCTCTGCATACTCCGTGCGCGGAACTATAATAAACGACGATTCTGAAGGTATTGACAGCTGCCATATATCTCTACTTCTG
>JBEQLC010000028.1:0-11502 GCA_040326175.1 Desulfobacteria bacterium
GAGTCCGCCGCGGCGGGATGAGCATTTTGAACCGTTTCGCAACGCCGCCATGGGCACTTAGATTGTTTTTGAGATGGGTTCTAGTGCCAGCCTGACCCGTATCCTCGCCCTGTACAGAGTGGCCCCAGGGAAGAGTGCAGTAAGGCGTTGTTGCAGCTTGGTTTAGCGTGAAAAAACAACGAGTTGGAGAGGAGTTTTCATGACAGAATCTGTTAACGAATTGAGAAACATCGGGCTGGTTGGCCACGGTGGAGCAGGCAAGACCTCTTTGGCCGAGGCATTACTGTTTGACGCCGGGGTTACCAATCGTTTGGGAAGTGTGGACAAAGGGAGCAGCGTGATGGATTTTGAGCCTGAAGAAGTACGGCGCCACGTTAGCATCAGCACGGCTTTCCATCAGTATACCTGGAAACAATACAAGGTAAACGTCATCGATACCCCCGGAGATGCCAATTTTTTCTCAGACACCCGGTCGTGCCTGCAAGCAGCCGACGGTGCCATTGTCGTTATAGAGGCCATAGATGGCGTAAAGGTGCAGACCGAACAGGCCTGGGAATTTGCAGACGAACTCGAGATGCCGAGGGTGGTCTTTATCAACAAGATGGATCGGGATCGGGCCGATTTTTTTACAACGCTAAAGGATGTGGCCGCGGCCTTCACCCCAAAGCCCATTCTCTTGCAGTTGCCTATAGGAGCAGAAGAAAACTTCAAAGGAGTCGTCGACCTTATCAGCCAGAAGGCTTATTTATATCAAAAAGATGGCAAAGCTAAGGTAGGGGAAATTCCCGCCGAAATGCAAGACCAGGTGGCAACTGAGCATGAGGCCCTGATTGAAAACATTGCTGAAGCTGATGATTCACTCCTGGAAAAATATTTGGAAGGGGAATCTCTTAGCGATGAAGAGCTGATGCGGGGACTGCGAGCTGGTACCCTTTCACGTGCCTTTGTCCCGGTGGTGTGCGGTTCAGCGACAAAGAATGTTGGGATAGATCTTTTGATGGATTTTATTAATGATTGTTTCCCGTCTCCGTTGGACCGGGGCGCGAAGGTGGGGGTCATCCCTGATACAGGAGACAGCATGGAGCGCCGTCCTGATGCGGCTGATCCCTTTTCGGCCCTGGTTTTCAAGACCATCGCCGACCCGTATAGCGGGAGACTCAGTATCCTCAGGGTCTATTCTGGAACGGTGGCGCAAGACGGGTCCTTTTATAATGTCACAAAAGAAACCAAGGAGCGATACGGGCAACTCCTTCGGGTGGCTGGCGGGGAGCAGTCGTCTATGCCCAAGGCAGGTCCGGGCGATATTGTGGCTGTTGCCAAGCTAAAAGAAACAGCCACTGGGGACACCTTGTGCGATGAATCAAACAAAATACGATTTGAGAGCGTTGAGCCCTTGCCGACCCTTGTATCCTACGCAATAGAGCCCAAGTCCAAGAAGGATGAGGATAAGGTATTGACTTCCCTTTCCCGCCTGCTGGAGGAGGATTCCACCCTCAAGCTGGACCGGGACGCGCAGACCCGGGAGATCATAATGTCAGGTATGGGTCAAATCCATATAGAAACGATGGTTGAGAAGCTGAAGCGCAAGTTTGGTGTCGAAGTGAACCTGAAAACCCGCAAAGTCCCCTATAAAGAGACCATCAAGCAGTCGGTTAAGGGGGTAGTGTACCGACATAAGAAGCAGTCAGGCGGAAGGGGTCAGTTTGCAGAAGTTCATTTTGATGTCTCCCCTCTTGAGGAAGGTAAGGGCTTCGAGTTCGATGAGGACTTGTCTGGTATGAACGTGCCCCGCAACTTCGTTCCGGCGGTGGAAAAGGGAATTATCGAGGCGATGCAGTCCGGTGTCCTGACTGGTTGTCCTGTTGTGGATGTAAAAGTCCGCTTCTATGATGGCAAGTCCCACGATGTGGACTCTTCTGAGATGGCATTCAAGATTGCCGCATCCATGTGTTTTAAAAAAGGCGTCCAGGATGCCAAACCTACTCTTCTCGAGCCCATCATGAACATGAGTGTCACTGTGCCTGATGATTACATGGGCGATGTAATAGGAGACCTAAACGGCAGGCGGGGGCGGGTCCTAGGTGTGGATCCCAAGGGCAAAAAGCAGGTCATCCGCTCCCAGGTGCCCATGGCAGAGATCTTGAGCTATGCCCCAGATCTCACGTCAATGACCGGTGGAAGGGCGACCTTCACGACCGAGTTTGACCATTATGACGAGGTACCGGCCCAGATCCTTCAGAAGGTTGTTGAACAGACCAAGAGCGAAGAGTGATAAGGGCAGAGCCTTTGAAACATTTCTTACACGGGCTGTAGCCCTCCCAAAAGGCGTCATAACTGGTCTTGAAGATGATTCGACGCTTGAGGGATGTGCCTTTCCCGAACGGACACGTCGTCTGATGGAAGCGCTTTGAATGGCGATTGCCGAGAAAGGACCCTCTTTGATCTGGAAACCCCTCCCACATTCCCACCTTCTTTGCCATTGCTTTCCGCTGGAGACGAAGCAATAGCGAATCGTATTTCTTATTGGGTCTTCGAAACACATAGTGGGCACACCCGCTCTTCACCAACTCAGCATTAACGAAGGTGCCGTCCTTCAAAAAGAGATAGGCCAGCACACGGCCGTACTGATCGTGTTTTTCCCGGTCAAACTCCAGACGGACTGGCTTCTTGAATACTAATTTCCGGTTAACATCTCTGGCCTCTGGACCGAATCTTTGCGCAGGTCTTTCTTTGTGAGCTACCTCCGGAGCGTTGATCCCGCAATAACGCACCCGCCTCCCATCAGCAAGTACCACAGTATCCCCATCGTCCACCCAACGCACCAGGACAAACGAAGAGGCTGAGGCAGCGGCTCCATAAAGGCCCGGAAGTGATACTAGAAACACCAGGAAGACTGTAAATCTAATTCTCATTGACACCAATTGACTATTGAAGATTGAAGATTGACGGCGGTGAAGTGAGCTATTGGTGAAAGAGCCGTGCTGGCCTGGCTCCGCATAGAGCCCGGCGCATGGCGCATAGCGCTTTATTCTCTCACGCCCTGCCCTTTGCGCTCGGCCCTCTGCGGTTTCAATCTTCAATCGTCAATATTCAATCACTCGATAACCACCCCACAATGCCGAGCGGCACTTTCATCCAGCATTCTCGACAGTCCACCTCGATCTTCAGGCACAAATCCCAGGGCCTTCTCCCACACTTCCTCGTCCTCCATGCAAAAATATAGCATGACGTCCGGAGCCAGCTCTCTGATCCAGGCCACCATCTTCCGATAGAGTTGGATGCGGAGGGGCTTGAAATACCTCATTTTGCCATCCACACCCGGGATAAACTCACCGTAGATGATCCTTGATTTCTTAAATCGTTTCCGGATGATCGGTTTTAAGGATGGCATAAAGCGAAATGAGCCAAGACTAATCCAGGCAATGTTTTGGGCAGACACGCTTCTAAAAAGCTCTTTCACCAATCTCTTGTAATCCTTTTCCCAGCCCTCATACAAGATCAACGGATCAAAATGAAATGCCAGGGGATAGCCCCAGGCCTCACACTGAGCGGCAGCCTTAAGGCGGGCCCTCATGCTGGCGGTGCCGCGCTCCTCACTGCGGATCATGGCAGGGGGATTGAGGGACCAGGCTGCAACGGTCTTTCTGTTGTGTTCCAGACCCCTGAGATTCTCAACGGCTGTTGACTTGGTTTTCAATTCCAGCACGACCCGGTCCTGCTGAGCGAAACAGGGAACCAGGGTTCTTGAAAGCTCAGTCCACGGTTCCCATATCATGCTGTCCGTAAACTCCCCGGTGCCAATCCTATGAAATGGTGGCCTCTCAGACTGGAAAACATTCTCAAGTTCCTCAAACAGCCTCTCTTGATTGACAAAATACTGTAAGACCGGCGGGTGGAAGTAGGCTTGCAGGATGCAGTAGGCACAATCCATGCTGCAGTAGGTTCCGATGTGAAGAATCTGGTAGCCACAACAGACATACGATTGGGTGCCAGGACATTTTCTCAGAAAGGACCCCTTGTTGCGGGTAAGGAACAGGACACGTTTTCCCGCAGCTATAGGGTCCCGCATGGCAGCAAGGGCCTCATGGACCTTCACTGAGTCAGATACGACAGAGATGGGGACGCCGGGGAGGGATTGCCGGACAGTGCTGACAGTGGGATGTTGGCTAACCGCCTCATCAATGTACAGTTTGGAAATCATGTCTCTGTGAGTGCCTAAAGTGAACTAAAGTGCGCTAAAGTGCCTAAAGTCAAAAGCAAAGAATTCAAACTCGAAATCCGAAACCCGAAATTCGAAACAAATCCAAAATACGAATTCTCTAATGTTCAAAACAGCAGTTGTAAGAACTTTCAGTATTAATTTTCGGTCATTTGGATTTTGGGAATTTGAACATTTTTTCGGATTAGCGCAAAGGTTGCGCCTGGCGGCTTGAGAACATCACACTTCGTGCCAATATTCGAGTTTCGTATTTGCTTCCCGCCGGCCCGATCACTCCTCTTTATATTCATTAGTTATTCTCTTCATCCCCTCAAGCTTTTCTAGGGCACGGCCTGTATCAATAGACTCAGCAGCCTGGGTTATGCCGTCTGAAAAGTCGGCTGCCTGTCCTGCTGCAACCAGGGCAGCGGCGGCGTTGAGAAGTACCATGTCCCTCCGGGCACCTTTCTCCCCCTGGAGCACGCTAAGGACAATACCGGCATTTTCCTCGGCGTCGCCACCGCGGATGTCATTCAGATCCGCACGGGGCAGGCCAAAGTCTTCCGGTTCAATGCTGTACGTAGCAACCTGCCCATCCTTCAGCTCGCTCACCTGGGTTTTGCCGATGATGCTGATTTCATCAAGGCTACCTTCCCCATAAACGACGAACGCACTGCGCGAACCCAGGTTACCCAACACCTCAGCCAGAACCGGTGTAAGCTCTTTTTTGTAGACACCGAGCACTTGAACGTTTGCACCTGCCGGATTGGTGAGCGGACCGAGGATGTTGAAAATGGAGCGGATACCGATTTCCCGACGAGGTCCAATGGCATGCTTCATGGCGCCATGAAGAGCCGGGGCATATAGAAAGCCGATACCTACCTCGCTCAGACACCTCTCAACGACTGCAGGGGGGACATCCAACTTTACCCCCAACTTTTCAATGACATCTGCGCTTCCACAGAGGCTGGAGACAGAGCGGTTGCCGTGTTTGGCCACCCGCAGGCCACAGCCGGCTACCACAAACGCCGTGGTAGTGGAAACATTGAACGTGTTGGTGCCATCACCGCCGGTGCCGCAGGTATCAACGACCGTTTCCAGGTCCAGGTTGATCTCCTCTCGGTCCATGCTTACAGAGGCTTCATCGGCCTGGATGCGCGTCGCCTTTTGCCGCATGACCCGTGCGGCCCCTGTGATCTCCTCAATGGTTTCGCCTTTGAGTCGAAGGGCGGTTATGAAGGCGCCGATCTGGGCGGGAGTGGCCTGGCCGGTCATGATCACCTCCATGGCAGCTTCCATCTCTTGTTCGGTTAGGTTCGAGCGGTTCACTACTTTCTGGATAGCTTGCTTAAGCATGATCTTCTCCCTTTGCAGAGTTCGTGGATTAAGGCCTTTCTGGACAACTATGTTCAAAACCACTTTTAAAGATTTAGGAAATTCTCCAGGATACGCATTCCCTCCTCAGTGAGGATGGACTCCGGGTGAAACTGTATTCCATGCACTGGGTAGTCCTTATGTCGAACCCCCATAATCTCGCCGTCCTCAGCCCTTGCCGTGATTTGCAGACTGGACGGGAGGCTTTCCTCTTCAACAGCCAAAGAATGGTACCGGGTGGCAGTAAAGGGATCCGGAACATCATGAAAAACACCCTGTCCGTCATGGTGAATCTCTGAAACCTTTCCGTGCATCAGTCGGCCAGCACGCACCACCTTGCCACCTAGAGCAACAGCAACAGCCTGGTGGCCAAGGCAGACACCAAGGATAGGAATCTGTTGATAGAATCGCTGAATCAAAGGCACAATGATTCCCGACGTTTGTGGAATACCGGGCCCCGGTGAGATAACCAGCCGTTCCGGCGCCATTGTATCTATCTCTTCCAGAGTGACGTGATCATTGCGTCGCACCTTCACGTCGGCACCCAGTATGCCAAGGTATTGAACAAGATTGTAGGTAAACGAGTCATAGTTGTCGATCATTAGTATCACGTGGCAATTCCTCCAAGTTACACCAGTCTGCTGCCGGCCATTTCCAAAGCTTTAACCAGCGCTTTGCCTTTGTTTACAGTCTCTTCGTATTCATTGGCAGGGTCCGAGTCAGCCACGATCCCTGCGCCCACCTGCAGATATACACGGCCATCGCGAATGAACAGCGTCCGGATGGCAATGCAAAAATCCATGTTCCCGGAAAAGCCGAAGTAGCCGACTGCCCCTGCATAAAGCCCTCGCCGCGTAGGCTCCAGTTCCTCAATGATTTCCATTGCTCGCACTTTCGGAGCCCCGGAAACAGTCCCGGCCGGAAAGCTGGCGCGCAGCACATCGAACATGTCCAGACCGGGTGCCAGATCACCTTCCACATGGGAAACCAAATGCATCACATGGGAGTATCGTTCTACCACCATCAGGTCCTTGACTTCAACTGTGCCGACAGCGGCCACCCGGCCCACATCATTTCGACCCAGATCTACCAGCATTACGTGCTCTGCCAGCTCCTTAGTATCAGCACGAAGCTCTTCCTCCAACCGCTGGTCCTCCTCCACATCTTTACCCCTCGGCCTGGTCCCGGCTATAGGCCTTAGCGCCACCCGACCGTCTTCGAGGCGAACCAGAACCTCAGGAGAGGCGCCTATAATGATCTCGTCATTGATTCTTAGGTAGTACATATAAGGAGAGGGGTTAATCCGCCTGAGGGCCCGATAAATTTCAAACGGCTCAACATGAAGGTCCGTGTGAAAACGCTGACTGAGTACAACCTGAATGGCCTCGCCCTGTTCAATGTATTCCTTAGCCCGCCTGACTATATCTTCGAATCGTCCGCGATCCATATTGGCTGTCAGGGTCAGGTCGTGCCGAGTGCCTTTTGGTCTAGGTTGGGATGGCGTCGAGGCATGGAGCAGATCTTCCATCTCTTCAATCTGCTGGACAGCCTGATCATACGCATCCGCATGGTTGACATCATCCGGTACGTGGCAAGTGACTACTACCTTAATCGTTTGGGTCAGGTTGTCATAGATAATCACCTGCTCCGGAATCATGAAAACGGCATCGGGCATCCCAACATCGTCTGGCTTGGAATCGGGCAGACGTTCAAAAAAGCGCACCATGTCATAGCCCATGTAGCCGACAAGTCCACCGTAAAATCGGGGCAGCCCGGCCACAGGCAGGGCGCGATAGTTGTCCATCAGATCCTTGAGATAGGTAAGCGGGTTGGCCTTTAATTGCATTGGCTGGCCGTTGCCCCGCCTGACCTCAATCTGCTCGCCCCAGATTTTTATCAAGAGCTGAGGGCGATGGCCGATGAAACTGTATCTGCCCCAGCGCTCACCACCTTCCACACTTTCCAAAAGAAAGGACTCGGGCCCCTTAGCCACCTTCTTGAATAGACTGACAGGTGTTTCAATATCCGCTGTCATCTCTCGAAAGACGGGAATCACATTGCACTGCCGTGCCAGCCGAAGAAACTCTTCTTTGTCCGGATAGATCACTACAAACCTCCATTTATGTTCATTTGCGATTTATACACTTTTAAAGGTCATAAGTGCAGCTTTCAATACACTTATCTCACTGCAACGGACAACCGACACATTACAACCAACCTAATAAAGATGATCTCGCAAAAAGTCATCAAATGGACGGCACAGTAAAAAGCCCCAGATGCAAGGCCGCGCGAGTCTTGAGGAATGAGGCGTACTTGTTGTACGTCGTAATGACGAAAGATGAAGCGGAACGCCGCAGATGGCCTTTTTGCGAAGCCGTCAGTGTTTGACCTGACAAGTTGTAGCAACTTCCAGGAAACATCGCCTGCCAGGTCCCTTCACCCACACATCTCTGAGAACGCAAAGGAGCAAATATAATTCTCGATGAACGAATCAGATAGACACGTTGAGGTCAAGATTGAAGACGAAATGAAGCGGTCCTATCTTGACTATGCCATGAGCGTCATCATCGGCCGCGCCCTGCCCGACGTTCGCGATGGTTTGAAGCCGGTTCATCGCCGGATTCTATTTGCCATGCGTGAGCTTAAAAACGACTGGAACAAACCGAACAAGAAATCAGCTCGAATTGTGGGGGATGTGATCGGTAAGTACCACCCCCATGGCGATACTGCGGTTTACGATACCATCGTGCGCATGGCTCAGGACTTTTCCTTGCGTTATCCGCTGGTTAACGGCCAGGGGAATTTCGGCTCTGTGGACGGCGATGCGGCTGCTGCCATGCGGTACACCGAGGTCAGACTGACTCGTCTGGCCCATGAGATGCTGGAAGACCTTGACAAGGAAACCGTCGACTTTGCGCCTAACTATGACGAGACTCTGACAGAACCTTGTGTTCTTCCTGCAAAGCTCCCGAATCTCTTGATAAACGGTTCTTCCGGGATCGCGGTCGGCATGGCAACCAACATCCCCCCGCACAATCTCACCGAGATCATCGACGCGACCGTGGCACTCATTGACAATGCGGACATCTCCACTGAAGAACTCATGACCTCCTTACCTGGACCTGATTTTCCCACCTCAGGCATCATTCACGGTCGCCAGGGCATTAAAGATGCCTACAAAACAGGACGGGGGATCATCAAGCTCAGAGCCCGAGTCATGATCGAAAAAGACCGTAGAACCGGGCGGGAGAGTATAATCGTCACCGAGATTCCCTACCAGGTGAACAAGGCCAGACTGATTGAAAAGATCTCGGAGCTGATGCGGGAAAAGCGGATCGAGGGGATTAAGTATGTCCGTGATGAATCAGACCGAGAGGGGATGCGGATCGTCATTGCCCTCAAGAGGGACGAGATCTCAGGCGTAATAATTAACCAGCTCCACGCCTATACTCAGATGGAATCCACGTTCGGTATTATCCTCCTCGCCATTGTCGACAGGGAACCTCGGCTGCTTCCCCTTAAAGAACTCCTTGTCCACTTTGTTGAACACCGAAAAGAGGTCATTGTACGCCGCACCCGCTATGACTTGGAAAAAGCAGAGGCCCGCGCCCATATCCTGGAAGGGCTCAAGATGGCCCTGGATCATATTGACGCTGTGGTTGACATGATTCGCTCCTCAAAGACGCCGGCTGAGGCTAAGGAACGACTCATCGCACAGCTTGAACTGACCGAAATCCAGGCCCAAGCCATTCTGGACATGCGACTTCAAAGATTGACCGGCCTGGAGCGAGACAAGATCCAGGATGAATACAAGGAAACCATCCAGGCAATTGCCCGGTATCGTGAAGTACTGGCCAGTGAGCGCTTGGTATTGAACATTATCAAGGAAGAACTCGCTGACCTCAAAGAGCGATATGGGGACGAACGCCGGACCGAGATCGTGAAGAGAGCTGATGATATCAGCATAGAAGATATGATTGTTGAAGAGGACATGGTGGTCACTGTTTCACATGCCGGCTACATCAAGCGAAATGCCATCACCCTGTACAACAGCCAGCGACGCGGGGGAAAAGGAAAAACAGGCATGGGCACCAAAGAAGAAGACTTTGTGGACCGCCTGTTTGTGGCCTCCACCCATGACACATTCCTCTTCTTTACCAGTCTGGGCCGTGTTTACTGGCGCAAAGTCCACGAACTGCCACAGGCCGGCCGGCTGGCACGGGGCAAAGCAATCGTTAATCTCCTTGCCCTTGAAGATGGAGAAAAACTCGCCACTGTGCTTCCTGTGCGCGCCTTTGAGCCGGGCCACACCGTGATCCTGGCCACCAGAGGCGGCACGGTAAAGAAGACAGACATTATGGCATACAGCCGCCCCAGGGCGGGGGGCATTATTGCTTTGAATCTTCTCTCTGGCGATGAACTCATCGCCGCCCGCATAACAGACGGCACACAAAATGCTTTCCTCGGCTCCAGGCATGGAAAGTCCATCCGGTTTCACGAGTCGAAAGTGCGGCCTATGGGCAGGGTTAGTCGAGGAGTTCGCGGTATGCGCCTTGCCGAAGGCGACTATATCGTTGGAATGGAAGTACTCACCGACGGAAAGACTCTCATGACAGTGACAGAAAACGGTTATGGTAAACGAACCTCTATTGACGAGTACCCAATACGAAATCGTGGCGGAATGGGAGTAATCACCATCAAGACCACAGAACGAAACGGCATGGTGGTCGCCATCCTTCTTGTGACGGATGAGGACGACCTAATGCTTATGACCGATCGCGGCAAGATCATTCGGATGCCCGTAAAAGACATCTCTGTCATAGGACGAAACACGCAAGGGGTCAGATTGATCGGCATGAATCCGGGAGAACGGGTTGTCAGTGCCGCCCGGCTGGCAGAGAAGGATATTTGAGGCACTCAGATATGAATATAGGTGTCATCGGAGCTGGTGCATGGGGAACAGCGCTGGCCAATCTTCTGGCCCTTAAAGGGTTTGATGTCGACTTGTGGGCATTTGAACAGGAAGTGTGCACAGACATACTTGAAGGCCGAGAAAACAAGATATTTCTCCCCGGGTTCACCCTCTCCCCGAACATCCACCCGTCAAATGATCTTGATCAGGTGGCTGCAAACAAAGACATGTTGCTCCTTGTGGTCCCTTCACATGTATTCCGTTCCGTGGCCGTCACACTGGTCCATCATCCTACAGAAGAGACCATGATCGTCACTGCTTCAAAAGGAATCGAAAACAAGACCCACCTCACCATGGCAGGTATCCTTGAGCAGCTTCTTCCACCAAAGCTCCAAACTCGGATTGCTGCCCTGTCCGGCCCTAGCTTTGCCAAGGAAGTGGCCAAGAAGATCCCAACGCTTGTTACTGTGGCGGCCTTTGACCATGATGTGGGCAAGGCTGTGCAGAGCACTTTTGCCACCCCTTACTTCAGGGTTTATACAAGCCGTGACGTGGTCGGTGTAGAAGTGGGCGGCGCCTTAAAGAATGTGATGGCCATTGCAGCAGGCATCTCAGACGGCTTAGGCCTCGGCTATAATACGAGGGCAGCGATGATCACCAGAGGGTTAACCGAGATTCAGCGTCTGGGTGCCAGGCTAGGCGCCGACCCCAAGACCTTCATGGGACTGGCAGGAATGGGTGATCTGGTCCTCACCTGCACCGGAGACTTGAGCCGCAACTGGACCCTGGGTCACAAGATAGGACAGGGGATGAAGCTGGAAGCTATTTTGTCAGATATGGTCACAGTAGCCGAGGGTGTCAAGACCACAAAATCGGTTTACAATTTGTCCCGAAATCTGGGCGTTGAGATGCCCATCGCAGAACAGATCTACAGGGTGCTCTACGAAGACAAGCCCGCCGCACAGGCAGTAAACGACCTCATGACCCGCTCGCCAAAAGCCGAGTTCAAAAGGCCAGA
>JBEQLC010000290.1:0-2121 GCA_040326175.1 Desulfobacteria bacterium
GTTCAGGATTTGCCCACTGACGTGGGCCGTTCGCTTCGCCCGGATGGGTGCCCCAAAAAGCTCATGAGGGGCGTTCCAAGGAGTTATGCAAAGGTCTCCTCAGCCAAAACTACTTGGAGCAGGGCATAATTATGGTTTTGTAACAAACTGAACAATATTCGAGTCTTCACTCAGGCCACCGCTCTTATGATACACCGTGACTTTGTAAGCATAGCGATGGTCCGCCTCTATGGAATCGTGACAGATTATGCGGTCCCCTTCCACCTGTGCCGGCTCAGGGTCCTCGAGCTTGACGTCAAGAAAATGTTCAAAGGGAATCGGACACCCTTCACAGACTTCTATCGAGCTGTGCGACTGGTATTTATAGACCCTAAAGTGTTCCACCCCGTCAAACAGTGCGTTGTCCTTCTTCGGCATTGACCAAGTCAATTGCACCTTATCCCCTATAACCTCTGCCTTAAGGTCTCTTATTGCAGGAGGAGTGAGGGTCTTGGGTGGTACAGGTGGGCTTTTTATGCCGCATGCCAAGCAGAGAATCACAAACCCCACGGAACCCAGAAAAAGAAATCTATGAACGTTTCTTCTTTTTCCGCTTATCGGATCCGTTTTCAGCCACTTCAAGCTTAAGCGTCTCATGTGCCTCTTTGATAGCCCTTGTCACATTCTCCTTGGCTGTGCCGCCCCCGGAGACCCGCCTGTTGATCATCTGTTCGACTGTCAGAATATCAAAGACGTCTTCTTCAAATGCCTGGGAAAACTTCTTAAGGTCGTTCAAGGATAGCTCTTGCAGCTCTTTGTCTTGATCCATTGCATGCCGCACGATTTCCCCCACACAGTGGTGCGCATCTCGGAAGGCCGTACCCTTCGTTACCAAATAGTCCGCCATATCCGTGGCATTCAAAAAGCCCTTTGACGCTGCCTGGTGCATGGCCGTCCGATTTACTTTCAATTGAGAAAGGAGTTTTGCATACACATCAAGACACCCTTTCAGAGTGTCGACCGTGTCAAACATGGGTTCCTTATCTTCCTGCATATCCCGGTTGTAGCTGAGTGGAAGCCCCTTCATCATCGTGAGCAGCGCTATGAGGTTTCCAAATACTCGTCCCGCCTTGCCCCGGACCAACTCGGGTACGTCTGGATTTTTCTTCTGGGGCATAATACTGCTTCCAGTGGCAAAGGCATCAGGTATCTCCACAAACCCGAACTCAGCGGACGACCACAGGATAAGGTCCTCTGAAAGACGACTCATATGAACCATGGATATGCTGGCTGCAGCTAAAACCTCCATGATAAAGTCCCGACTGCTCACGGCGTCGAGGCTGTTGGCAGAAACTTCCGGAAACTCAAGAAGCTTGGCAGTATACTCGACATCGATCGGATATGTTGTTCCAGCCAAAGCCGCACTGCCAAGTGGCATCACATTGACCCGCTTGAGCGTTCCCTTGAACCGGGCCAGGTCCCTCTGAAACATCTCATAATAAGCCATAAGGTGATGGGAAAAGAGTACTGGCTGAGCTCGCTGAAGGTGGGTATATCCGGGCATAATGACATCCAGATTGCTCTCTGCCAGATTCACGAGGGCCTGGCACAAGCCTGTCACCCCTGTCAGCACGTTCTTCACCTCATCACGCAGGTACATCCGAACATCCAGCACCACCTGATCGTTTCGGCTCCTTGCAGTGTGAAGTTTTTGCGCAACCTTCCCGATTTCAGCTGCGAGCCG
Source organism: Desulfobacteria bacterium (assembly GCA_040326175.1). GTDB lineage: Bacteria > Desulfobacterota > Desulfobacteria > Desulfobacterales. The sequence continues at coordinate 1,724 of JBEQLC010000290.1, forward strand.
GGCCTCGATATTCATATGGATATCTTCAAATGACTCGTCCAACTCAAACTTGCCACGCTCGATATCCCGCGCAATCTTGTGAAGGCCATCTACGATTTGAGAGGCTTCTTCCTCTTTAATGATAGACTGCTCCGCTAGCATGCGGCAGTGCGCTATACTACCCTCAATGTCATAAAGGTAGAGCCGCTTGTCAAAAGCGATCGAAGAGGTGAAAGACTCCACGGTTCGGTCTGTTTTCTCAGTAAACCTGCCATCCCACGGCTTTTCCGGCATGGGACACCTCGCTAGTTAATTGACAATTGATGATTGATGATTGACGATTGAGCATTTCAATAATCATTTGTCATTCGTTGTTCGTTATCGGCTATTCGTTATTTGTTGTTGGTTATTCGTCATTC
>JBEQLC010000291.1:0-2109 GCA_040326175.1 Desulfobacteria bacterium
TCATATAGTTCAAGAGCCCGTCGGGGGCAAAGGGCAGGTTCTCCTTTAAGATCGCGCGCTCCTCATCCTCTTCGGGAAAGTCCACGTGGATCTGCGGCATTAACCGGGTGTGGATATATTCAGGTATCTCAAAGGTAGAGGCATCCTCATTCATCGTCACCGCGAGGCGAAAATCGGGATGCGCCTTTAGCTGCAACCCAGTAAGAAGCGACTCGACATATCTGCGGTCATCCAAGAGCGGCGCCAGAGAGGCCCAGGATTTTTCACTCATTCGGTTTCCCTCGTCCAGGATGCACACACCGCCTCGTATCATGGCAGTGACCAGAGAACTGGCAGCATATTTGACCCGACCATCAGCTCCCATCACAGGGGTAATGATCAGGTCTTCGGGCCGGGTATCCATGGTGGCCTGAAACAAATAGATTTCCCTGTTCAATTGCCTGGCAGCACCGTACCCGAGGGTCGTCTTGCCCACCCCGGGCTTTCCTATAAGCCGTGGATTGAAGGGGACATCCTTTTCGTCAATGACCATCCACGCCGCCAGCACCTGCTTGATCAACTCTTTCTGTCCAACCCATTTCAACCGCAGTTCAGCAGGGTTGGCCAGCATGATCTCCGTTGAACCGATTGTAATCGTTTCACAGGTTTGAGATTTCGTCATGATTGCCTCTTCTATTGGGAATGCCAATAAGTCTAAATCACCGTCGGTCTATTGTCAATGATCCCGCAAGGCAGGACGTACCTTCAACACTGACCTTTTGTCCTTCTTACTTCAACAAAAGCCATCAGGCTTCCTCCCAGGCTCGAAACCCGGAGGTTAACAGCAGGGTAACCGCAACGCCTGTCAGCATCACAACCGTTCCTCCCATGAAGGCAAGGCTCAGTTGAAACGCGTCTGTAATGATGCCTCCCAGAATGGGGCCTGCAAACATGCCAAGACTGTGCCCCGTGGTCAGAAGCGCCATTACGGAACCCATGGAATCTGTCCGGCGCCCGATAATCACGGTCATGGCCATCACGGCCGGTACAGAGATACCTCCGCCCAACCCAAACAGGATGTTGGCCACAAAGAGTCCCCAAAACCCTTGCACGTGAATAAAGGAAAACACTGCTCCTGCCGTTACAAGGCCTCCTACTGCAATAAGTGCTCTCTTGTTGAACCGATCCGCCAAAAGCCCCATGGGGGTCTGCAATACACCGCTTATGAGCACTCCCAGCATAACTAAAACGCCGATAGCCGAACTTGACAGCTTGAATTCCGCGTGGGCAAGCAGGGGCAGAAAGGCCCACACAAGTCCTATGCAGGAAGTATAGGCAAAGCGAAAGATGAAAAGCGCGCCTATGTATCTGTTTCTCACAAGGATTCTGTAACGGAGGGGAGGCTTGGCCGATGTGAGAAGCCTTTCATAGGTGCGCGGTGGGAGAAAGATAAGGCAGAGAAGAAAACCGACCAATGACACTACCCCCATACTCAAGAAGGAAGTCTGGATGCCAAAGGTATCCTTGACCATACCGCCCACGAGGGGTCCGATACTCAGGCCTGCATAAAGGGAAACATTAAACAGACCCATCATAAAGCCCTCTTTGTGTTTGGGTGTGATTTCCCCGACATACGCCTGGGCTACTGGCAAAATCATGGCCGAGGCGATTCCCTGAACAAAGCGAATCGTAATAAAAAAATTCACATCTCTCGACCACACGTAGGCGATGGAGACCAGGAAATAGGCGAGAAGCCCGATTGTAAGAAAAGGCTTTCTTCCTTTGAGGTCCGAGAGGCGGCCAAAGAAAGGTAGAAAGAGAGTCCTGGAAAGCGAAAAGGCACCAAAGATAAAGCCTATATACAGGCCTGTTGCACCCAGTTCATAGGCATATACAGGAAGCAACGGAACAACGAGGCCCACCCCAAGCGTGACCGCAAAAACAGCAAGAAATAGGGTGCTGAATACTTTCCTATTCATAATCTCCTAACTGTCCTAATTAAGCGATACTCAATTTTCCCAAGCACGGCACAACAACATAGCATAAATCTGCAATCTCCCAAACTGGCATGCTCTTGTTTTGGATTGACGTCCCATTATCAGCTTGCTATGTTCCGCCTCGACTTCACCC
>JBEQLC010000292.1:0-2054 GCA_040326175.1 Desulfobacteria bacterium
GAGTTTTTTAACTGCGACGAGCAGGAATGCCCGGTTTCCAAGTCAAAGGAACTGCGGTGTTGGCTTGTTTCAGAGACGCATTGTCGAAATGAGATCCAAGGGAAATTCATAGAAAAGATAGAGATGTGCATTAGATGCGAAGTCTTTAAAGCAAACATTGATGTCGATTCGATGGAACAGACACTGACAGTCGTAAATAGGCAGTTCACAGAATTCGGCCAGATGGTTGACGAACGAGATAGGGAGTTGGAACACATCAGCATGGAGTTAGCCCTGGGCTTATCCGAAGTCTTCGAAGCTTTAAGACGGATCTCTTCGGGAGACCCCGAAGTCAAGATACCCGAGACATCTGAGCTTGAGTTGATTACTAAATTGAAGCATATGGTCAACCTGACCGCTATAAACTTGGCAGGGATCGTTAATCTGTCACATGAGTTTGCCATAGGTCTTGCTGAGCACTTCGATGTATTAAATAGGGTTTCGAAAGGCGACCTCACTGCCAAGGTGTCAGGGATCTCTCAAGTGGAACTTTTGGAATATTTGAAAAAAGTGACAAACCAGATGATTGAGAATGTGTCTGAAGAGATGACCGAACGCAAGCGGGCGGAGGAGGCCCTGAGGCAATATCGGGATCAACTTGAGGAACAGGTGAAAAAGCGCACCGCCGAACTGACGAGGGCCAATGAACTGCTTCAGCAGGAGATCAGGGACCGCAAGCGCAAAGAGGAAGCCCTACAGGCATCTGAAGAAAAGTACAGTAGTTTGGTTAAGAACTCCTTGACTGGCATCTATATCGATCAGGATGGGAAGATCGTATTTGCCAACAAAAGATTTGCTGAGATTTACAGGTATTCAGATGAGGAGTTGCTTGGCATGGAATCGTGGAGACTGGTTCATCCCGATGACAGAGCCTTGACAGACGGCATTAGGACGGAGAGGTTAAAGGGAAAAGATGCCCCATCGATATACGAAGCAAAAGGCCTGACAAAAGACGGTGAAAATATATGGATCGCAAGGAGGAACGCCCGCATAGAGTATCAGGGAAGGCCCGCTATATTGGGTAACGTCGTAAACATAACCGAAGCTAAGCGGGCAGAAGAAAAGCTTAAAATATATCACAAGAGACTCCGGTCTCTGGCGTCCAAATTGTCTTTGGCCGAGGAGGGGGAACGGCGTCGAATTTCTACAGAAGTTCATGACAATGTCGGTCAGAATTTGGCTTTTACCAAGATCAAATTGGGAAACCTCCTGGAATCGGTCACCTCCCCCGATCACAGAGCAGCCGTAAATGAGATTAGCAAGCTTGTTGACGAGACCATCCAGGACACACGGTCCCTGATATCTGAACTCGGCTCCCCCGTTCTCTACGAGCTGGGATTTGTGCCAGCCGTGCAGTGGCTTACGCAACACACCAGCAAACGGCACGGCATCCCAACAGACTTTGAGGACGACGGCCAGCCCAAGCCGCTTAGCGATGATGTTCGTGTTCTTTTATTTCAGGCTTTACGCGAACTACTCGCCAACGTCATCAGACATTCGCAGGCCCAAAAGGCAAAGGTCACTGTTGAGAGAAACGAGGATCAAATTCAAGTCAACGTACGTGATGACGGAATCGGATTCGACCCCGCTAAGGTCGGCCCTGGTATGGACGAAAAAGGTGCGTTCGGGTTGTTCAGCATCCGAGAACGATTGGAGCCCTTAGGCGGACAGATGAAGGTGGCTTCCAAACTTGGTCAAGGCACCCAGGTGACCCTGGTGGGGCCATTGAAGTCGGAGGTATAGGCCACCTTCTATAATAATTCCCATCACCCTGCTTCGGCTGAGATGGGCAATAATTGTCCCCACATTTTTTGATTGTCCAAGAACGAAGGCGGAGTCGGAATTGGCCCCGCCTTTTTTATGACCATATATTGTGGTGTCGGTTTAGCTTCTGAAATTCAAGATAATGCCATAATCTCCCATCCTGGTAAGCCTCAGAAACTTATGATATGACTCTGTTATCTTGACTTCCCTGATATTGAGGATAATGGGAAGTGATGTTGAAAAACTCCCGG
>JBEQLC010000293.1:0-2033 GCA_040326175.1 Desulfobacteria bacterium
GATCTCAAAATGGACCAAACTCACGATTGGCCAATTTATCGCAAATCGGGCCAAATTCACGATACTGCCATAGTATCTCCAATCCTGGTCAGCCCCAAAATGTTATGATATGTGTCTGTTATCTCGACTTTCCTGATTTCATAGATAGTGGGAAGAACTTTCTAATCCCCAGCTGAGGGAACTACACCTCACATCTCGTGTCTCCAATGTCTACGGTTCATCAATATCCATCCGTTTAAGATTCTCCTTTGCCTTACGGTTAGGGCTGATTTCTAACCAAAATACATTGTTTCTTGTCACAAAATACAGTGTTGGCCCCATTGATCTTGGCTCCAAATGTAAGTGATACTCAATGTAAGTGAAATTTCTGTAAACAGCCCGATAGACTATAACAATGTAAGAAAGGGTCTGAGATGGAAGAAGCATACTCGCAGAAAATGGAACAACTTGCGGAGCGGCAAGAAACGTTGTCTATGAAAACAGCAGTCCGTGACTATCTATCATCTCAGGTCCTACTGTGAAAACTGAATCACCGGGGCTATCTCCGATGTTTTTGCTATAAGAGGAGTCCACGCAATGGTATTTGCCCGTATTCATATTGGAATAATGTCCCCATCTATAACCCGCATCACGGGAAATCTTTATGGAAAACACAGAGTTTGTTGAGCGAAGAAGGCACCAACGTTTTCAGGTCCCGACAGGTTCCTTTGTTGCGCTCGGCCCCGACGATACCATACTGGGTCAGATTATAGATATCAGCTTGAGTGGGGTTGCGTTTCATTATATGGGGCACACACTTTGCTTTAGGCCGAAAGACGAATCATATTTGGACATACACTTGACCGAAGGTGATTTGTCTTTGAAGAAAGTACCGGTTGAGACTGTTTCGGATGACGAAATATCCGACGTGGTATCGAGCAAACTGGTTGATCCAATACCTGTTAGTTATAAAGGCATGAGGCGATGTAGTGTTCAATTTGGGCAGTTGACGCATCATCAGATTTCTCAGCTGGAGTATTTCATCGAAAACTACGCCATAGGGGAGGCGTAGTTTGTTGAGCCGATAAGACAATTCAATGGTCAAAGAGCGAGGCAGGGTCAGCAACGGCCCTGCCTTTGCTATGTCCACATCTTGTGTTTTCCCCGTGCGAGTTTGGACTTATAGTATTGCCATATTATCTCCAATCCTGGTCAGCCCCAGAAACTTATGATATGCCTCTGTTATCTTTGTTTTTGTAAATTGTGGATAATGGCAAGTAAGGTCGAAAAAAAGCGTCGGCTCAAAACATCCAACATGTTGGAAAGCGAGCTTGGACAATTGGATTCGTTTATTGCCAAGTTTAACGGGGAAGAAAGTTATAGGAGGCACCCATGGTGAAGGTCACCAGAAATGTCTCTCTGGCCTTCGTGGCGATGGCTATTGGGGTTTTGGCCCTGTGGCTTACAAACCGAGCTGTAACACCTAAAGAGGCTACTTGGGAAGATACAGCCAGGGAGGCCAAAGCAGGTGGATATAGGCTTTTCACTGTAGAAGCACTGCGGGCGCACTATGAGGAAGGTTCTACAGACCTTCTTCTTGTGGACACACGTCAGGAATGGGAGTATCGAACCGGACATATCAAGGGTGCTGTGAACTTTCCCATGGAGCCGACATGGTTGTCTCGATGGCGAAAAAGAAGCTCCCTTGCAAAACTGCTGGGGCCAGACAAGGACCATCTTGTGGTCTTCTACTGAGCGGGATTCGCATGAGTCCGAAGCGACTCCGCGGCCCGGGTGGCTGTAAAGCTTGGTTACACAAAGGTTTATCGTTATCCCACCGGATATCCTGAATGGCACGCCAAAGGCTTACCTGTAGATAGTGCTCCTGCAGGGCTTGCTGGAATGGCATCCGAGCCCAAGGAGATGGGACCACTATATGGATGGGCCATGATATGGACCCTTTTGGGCATCTTTGTTGGCGGCATTGCCCTAAACTTGACCCCCTGCATCTATCCCCTGATTCCCATCACTGTCTCCTATTTTGGCGGAAGGAG
>JBEQLC010000294.1:0-2032 GCA_040326175.1 Desulfobacteria bacterium
TATTCACTTGCAACCCATCGGCCTCCTGATGGCATGCGAGGCGGGACCAGATACACCCCCCGTTTCAGTCGGATAATTACTCCGGAAATAGCCAATCGGCTGAGAAGCTTCCACTCCTGCTTTAAACTGATGCCTAAAATAGGAGATATGTCTCCTGTACGAATCATGTCCAGCTTCCGCAACTGGACATAGGCAAGGAGTTGCATTTCAAGCGAGCCTAATGTGCTTTTTTCGCGTTTCATTGTATTATGCCGTTCCTCCCCTCCCAGGGGAGTTACTAAGAACATAATAAAACATGGCGATTATGTCAAACGATTATTTTTCTTCTTATTCTTAATACCCCGTCCGCTTGAGGCGAGGTTACCCATTAAACATCGGGGCCAAGACCTGCCCTGGAAACTTGCCTGGTGCCCAACACTTGTTACGTTATTTATGGATAGGCACATCTTAGGTATTATTGCAGGATAAATGGCTCTATGGCTATTCAGGCGGATAACATCGGACATTTAGTTCATATGGGGCAAATCTGAAGCGTATTCGTGTTGTCTTTATGTCTTGTGCATCCCCGATTAGGGCTAAACCCGTGAGTTCAATCAAATCGTATCCACAAAAAGCTTCAACGACTCCTGCCACGGCATGGGTTCATAGCCGCTGGTTTCTGTGAAAAGCGTTGTGTCAAGCACCGAGTAGGCTGGCCGCTTGGCAGGGGACTTGAACTCCTCGCTCATGACTGGTTCGATTGGGTTGTTTAGGCCCTTCAGTTTGAGGATCTCTTCGGCGAATTCAAACCAGCTAATGCCGCCCTCTGTTCGGTCTGTAAGATGATACACCCCGAAGTTGTCTGAATGGATCAATTGCATCACGCCTTGTGCAAGGTTCATCGTCCACGTGGGGGCCATGATCTGATCCTTCACGACCCTAAGAACATCCTTCTCTTGGGCCAGCCGCAAAATCGTATACACGAAATTCGGGCCATGCTTTCCGTACAGCGAACTGGTTCGGATCAGGTAGTAGCGCTTCAGGATGGACTGAACGACGACCTCGCCCGCCCACTTTGATTCTCCATAGAGGCTGATCGGATTGGGCTGGTCGTGAGGCTGGTAGGGTTGGGTGCTTTTGCCGTCAAAGACATAGTCGGTGCTGAAATGACAAAGGACACTTCCAAATTCTTCGCAAGCAAGTGCCAGGTGCTGCACACCGTCTGCATTCACGTCAAACGCTGCGTTCCAATCGGTCTCAGCCTGGTCAACCTGATTGTAGGCAGCGCAATTAATGACAAGGTCCGGCTTGGTACTGCCAATAAGGTTGAGGACACGCTGTTTGTCTGTGATGTCTACCTCATCCTGGTCAAAGGAGAGGGTTTCATGCTCTTTTTTTAGCAGGGGGATTAGATCTTGAGCCAACATTCCCTTGGAGCCTGCAACTATGATCTTCATCATTCAGTCCAGAACCCCTTGCTTTCCTCGGTCAGCCTTTCTTTAAGAGGTCTCCACCACCATTGGTTTGCCTTGTACCAGGCCACGGTCTGTTCGATCCCCTCCTCGAAGGCCACTGTCGGTTTCCAGCCCAATTGGTCATTGATTTTCTTGTTGTTCAAAGCGTAGCGGAGGTCGTGGCCCGGACGGTCTGCGACAAATGTGAGATAAGATTCATTCTTGCCGCATAAAGCCACCACTTCTCGCGCCACATCAATGTTTTGTTTTTCCGTCTCCCCGCCGACATTGTATGCTTCGCCCGGCTTTCCCTGGTCCATGATGAGGTCAACTGCGCGGCACGCGTCTGCAACAAAGATCCAGTCCCGGACGTTTAGACCTTTTCCATAAACAGGTACGGGTTCATCTTCGATAAGATTTGTAATCATGAGGGGGATGAATTTTTCCGGAAACTGGTATGGACCGTAGTTATTGGAGGGCCTAGCGATCAGAGTCGGCAGCCCATAAGTCTCAAAGTAAGCTCGCACAAGAAGATCCGAACCCGCCTTGGTGGCCGCATAGGGGGAGTTAGGACGAAAAGGACTCTCTTCGGAAAAGAC
>JBEQLC010000295.1:0-2028 GCA_040326175.1 Desulfobacteria bacterium
GATCTCCGCTCCGATCCCACTCGACATTCGTGATACCGCCGAAAACTGACAACCTGTTGCAAAGGCCGCGAGAAATAATAGGCTTGGAATGATTCCGTACTGCATCATAAACAAAGAGGCCTCTCCCTTCAAGTGGGCCCCAATTATCGCTGCAACAGAAGCAAGCGCTGCAAAAAAGATCAGGCTGGCGTCGCAGGCCAACATCTGCCAGGCGGCTGTCCTATTCAATCTTCCGGATACAAGGGCTCCTAAGGCAGCACCTATCATGTAAAGGGTTATGAAGAGACAAATCCTTAGATATACGTACCCATATATCACCTGAAAGAGGAGGAGAAGCGACAGCTCAAAAGCCATGCCGGCATATCCCGAAGTTGCAATCGTAAAACGCAGACGGTCCCTGCGGCATACCACAACCGCCAATGCAATGATTACGATAACGACCGCGTAGAGAGGCGTCTTCCGGTCTCCGGATTTCTTAAGCCATAAATCGATCAGATGGCCAAAGGCCAATGGGGATAGGTCCGTGTTTGATGGGACCTCTTGTTCGGAGAGGAGTCGTCTCAGAATGTCTATGCGAAACGGATCTCCCATGCTGGGCAAGTCGTAATCTACGAGTCTTTTGGTTATAAGCCCACGCTGGCTCAGCACCTCACCGATATCTGGAGACAAATGAGTATCCGACGCCAGGTAGTAATGGATAATTCCGGGGAAGACTAAGATATGTTTGAAGGTTCTTTTCAAGGCAGAATACACAGAACGATTCAGCGCCAGCCCTTTCTCTTCAAGATAATTCTCAGAACCAGTCAGTGTAAAGGAAAGGACGCCACCCCTGGCGAGGATCGATTTTACTTCATCAAAAAACTCCCGGGTATAAAAACGGTTTAGTCGGGCATTTTCAGGGTCGGGCAGGTCCACGATAATGACGTCATATTGCTCGGGCGTTTTTTTCACAAAAAGGCGGCCATCCCCGACATGCACGTGTATGAAGGGACGGGCGAGACTCCTGTGAATTAGTTTGTCCAGATTCAGGATGGCGGGGTCGAGTTCCACATAATCTATTCGCTCTGGGTTGTGTCTGGAGATTTCCTCAAGGGTGCCAAAGACGCCTCCGGCAATCAATAGGACCCTGGCTCCCTCACTAACCTGACAGAGTGGCAGGTGGGCAACAGTTTCCATATCAAGGTCGCCGGTTGAAAATAAAGGGATGGCGTCCTGGAGGACATTGAGCTGTTTGCCGGTCTTTGAGATCGTGAGCTGAGCAAAGGGGGTATTCTTGTTTAAGACGATTTCCTGACCAGGGAAGCGCCAAGAGAGCGAAGTCACATCGAAAGGCCGGGCTGCCAGCATTACTACCCCCAAGAGACACAGAATGGGCAGTACCCTATAAGAAACCATTACGGAAGCGGCAAAGAGATTCAGGAATCCAAGGAGGATGAAGCTGTCCCAGTGGGAAAACCAAAAGACAAGGACAAGGCTAAAGAGCAGGCCACCCCCAATATCGCCTATGGTATCAAGTATATAGACCTTGCTCGTGGTATCTTTGCCCTGTAATAGAGAGCCTGCTATGGGTATCATGGCACCACCCACAAGGCAGTATGGAATGAGTATAACCGCGCTTCCGCCAATGGCTGAAGTCAGGCCCAACATCTCACCACGGACCCAAAGGAGCGGAAGTGCTCGCATGGCAGCAATCTGGGCAAAGGGCAGGATAGCTATCAGGAGATGGCCGAGAAAGAGAGTCCTTTTAGCCTTTCCCATCTTGGCCAGTGGCACTCCCAGGGCGGTCCCGAGACCAGTAAAGAGGAGCCAAATGCCAAGCACCACCCCTATGACGAGTTCATTCCCGCCAAAGGAGGACATGACCTCACGGATCATGACGAGCTGGACCGATACAGAGGAAATGCCCAGGGCCAAAAGGCAAATCCAAAACCTTCTCTTTCTCATAATTCCCTTACGTCGTCGCCCTACTTAACCCTAACGTTGCAAAAGCCGAGGATGCCGCAGATCCAAGGCGTTGGGGGTGCACTG
>JBEQLC010000296.1:0-1989 GCA_040326175.1 Desulfobacteria bacterium
AGGAGAGAGGAAAATCTCCTTTTTCTCGTACTTGGCATCCAGTGTGACGCCCAATGATATCCCTTTTAACTGCGAGATATCTCGTACTCGATCACCAACAACCCACAAGGGAGGCAAATGGCCTCCCGAGGTGAGCTGCATTCTTCCGTCGGTGGGCCAATATCTGCCGAGAATTATGGTGGCAAAAAAACCTTCTTCCACTGTCAGATCATACATGGCATTGTTGACAGTCTCGAGCAATGTGTCCACCTCATCGTGCGAAAATGCTTCGCTCCTTATTCTTGTTGATAATGCCGCCATGATCAGTGCAGCAGGAAGACCCTTATCTGATACATCGGCTACATAGACCAGCCAACTTTCATCGGGCATGCGGATCACATCGTATACGTCCCCGCCAACAAACTTTGCTGGCTTGGATACAGCCCAGACATGACTCCCTGCTCCCAACTCCGGTAGTCTAGGCCAGAAAAGCGCTTGGATATCGGCTGCGGCTTCCAGTTGAACCCGCATCCTCTCCTGGGTAAGCCGGAGTTCAAGAAATCTCGATCTTATTATGGCAGTGCCAGCCAAGTCTGCGAAGCATTCCAAGAGCTCCTCATCAAAGGAATCAAAACCCGGCTTGTCTTTGGAGTTGAGGACATTGATCACTCCAAGGAGATCGCCACCATAAAGGAGGGGAACGCAAAGGAGGGTTCGGGTGACAAAACCTGTTTCGTGGTCGGCCTGGCTGAAAAACCTTGGATCATTCTGCACGTCTTGGATGAGAACAGACTCACGGTTTTGAGCGACCCATCCCGCAATTCCCTCACCCATTTTTAATTCGACAGCACTCTTCAGGATTTCATTTGCTTTCTCGCCCAAAACCTCATCTTTGACGGCTGCGAACTCGAGAACGTCTCGTTGCTGATTGTACAGTAATAAAGAAGCGGCCTCTGCGTTCGACACATTCTTAGCAAGGTCCAACAGGCGTGGCAACAGTGCTTCGACCGATTCCGTGTCTGCCAGGATCTGGTGTGCTTCCATCAGCCTTTTCAAAGGCCTGGGAACTGTTCTGCTGCTGTCGCTGTGATTATCACCAGCCATGACAATTATCCACCGGATAGTATGTTTTGTGTGGTGTCAGGTCTCAACTCCTCATTGAACTCTAACCAATAGATCCCAGAGTGACCAGGCCCAGAGGGATATTAGATTGAAGAATGCAGATTTTAGATTTAAGAGCTCAGTACCTCGCGGTAAGAAATGCATGCAGCCTCAAATGGCGATCAACAGTCAGCAATCAGCGGTCAGTTTGTCCTTATTTTCCTGATAGCTGACCACTGATGGCTGATCGCGCTCGTCCGAAAACAGCCGTTTTCGGATGAGCACTCATTAGCTACAGGTCCTGTAGATATGACATCCATGTTCCGCGCCGAAAACATTCGCATACAAATTGGCGATCCACTGCTTGCCGTCCTGGGTTACACGAAGATATCGTAATGCCTCCTGAATGTAAGGACTCACCACATCCCAGTAGAATTTTGCATAGCTGTCGTGCAGGTCTCCGGGCCTCTTATAGCCAAGCTCCTCGTTACCTCCTATTTCTTCAAACTCAAAGAACAGTGCCGGGGATTTGCGGGGCCGGTTCGGATCCCCGAGCTGGCCAATAAAATCTGACGCTCGCACCAATCCCGGGTAGCCCTTTGTGTCCTTGTACCAATCGTCATCGGGCACAGGAAAGCGGGTCATTTCTATGTAAGAAGCAATCACCTCAGCGTCTATCTCCGCTACCATTCCCATAAGCAGCCCTTTACCGAATCGCTCACGCACAAAGAGCTTGCTACGGTCAACATGATATGGCGAGAGCACTGCATCGCTTGCCCCGGGCGGAACCTCTACCGTCTCATTACCGACACCCGTTGCCACCATTCCGTCCTTATCATCCTTGCATATTCCTCTCACATACCCAATGTCGTGACACAGAAGCGCTATCATACAATGCACCCAGTCTCT
>JBEQLC010000297.1:0-1987 GCA_040326175.1 Desulfobacteria bacterium
TTGGTAAAAGAGCTGGCCCTCGAAGAGTTGGAGCACAAATATACCCTGGAGAAAGCCTTTCTCGAGGAAGAGATCGCCCTACACGAAGCTGGTATGGAAGAGGGCCCAAGCATGGACTTGACCGTGCTGCTGCAGATAAAGCCTCTGGATGGGGATTCCAGCTCCCAGGACGTAATGATATACGCTATCCACGAAGAAAAACGTTCAGTGGATTTCTACGGCAAAATGGCGCAGGCGTGTGTGGGTGCACCCATGGAGGCTATGTTCCGTCGACTGCAACAGGATGAAGGCAAGCATCTTGCCAGCCTGGAAGAACTGTACGAAAGCATTTACATGCCAGAGATGTAGTAATAGTCCAAGGGTAGTTGTCAGTTGTCCGTTTATTCAACGGACAACTGACCAAGTTTGCCCCCTGTACATCATCCCTCCAGCTTTGGCCGTGCAGCCCTAGGTATGCTTGTTTTCCCCGACTGGACTCTCACACTTCTTCTTTCCTTGCGACAGACAATTCTCCCCCTTTAAGCCCTTAAAAAGCCGCGGACACCGTAGGCAGTTGATTCCTCAGAAAAAATTCTTATATTTTTCGCAACACCATCTTTGACAAAAAAGGAGATGTGCGCCGATGGCATGTATTCAAGACATCCGTTTTGCTCTGCTTAGTTGTCTAGTAATGGCCAGTATCCTGTGTTTGCCTCTACCTGGTACGACAGCTTCACTACCACAGCACCGTATAACAATTTCGTTCGACCTCCCAAAGCATCGGATCTACGGAACCGTGGATGCCACCATTCCGCAAAGTGTGCGAACAATATTGGCCGGCAAGGATCTACGCATAACCAAGTTTTCAATTAACGGTAAAACCGTTGTGGCAAAGGTGGAAGATGGGCGCATCAATCTCCCTTCTCATCCGGACCGCACCCATGTGCGCCTGGAGTATGAGGGAGTTTTTTCTGATGACGAACGCAGTAGTGTTGAGAACAGAATTGGGGAAAAAGGCGCCTTTCTACTCGATGGCTGGTATCCGGCTGCTGAGGCCGAGCTGGCCCAGTTTACCCTGCAAGCAAGGGTCCCTAGAGGCTTTCATGCCGTGTCTGAAGCTGAGACCATAACAACTCACGAAACTGGCGAGGGGAGGCTGGAGGTCTTTCATTTTCCGCATCCGGTACCACATATTCACTTTGTGATGGCACCATACGTCGTAAACAAAGACCGCCATGGGGACGTGGAGGTGGCGACGTACTTGCTGCCTGAGGATAAGGATCTTTCAGGTCGCTACCTTGCTTACATCAAAAAATATCTGGAGATGTATGAAGATATGCTGGGGCCCTACCCTTTCCGTCGCTTTGCTGTAGTTGAGAACATTCTGCCCACCGGCTACGGCATGCCGACCTTCACCCTGCTGGGCCGGCAGGTACTCAAGCTGCCTTTCATTCCAGAGACCTCACTGGGACATGAAATCCTTCACTCTTGGTTTGGCAATTCTGTCTATGTGGACTACGCCAAGGGCAACTGGTCCGAGGGTTTGACCTCCTATCTGGCCGATCATTATTACGATGCTTTGAAAGAAAAGGGATGGCAACATCGAAAGAAGATTATCGAGAATTACGAAAGTTACGTCCACCAAGACAATGAAATTTCCATTCGAAAGTTCGTTAGCGGGGGGGATCGCGCTTTACGTGCGGTGGGTTATGGCAAGACGGCCATGTTCTTTCATATGCTCAAGAACCGTGCCGGTGATAAAGCATTCGGTGAGGCGTTGAAGCGGCTGGCTCAGGAGCAGCGGTTCCGGATAACCTCGTGGCAGGATCTGGAAAGGATTTTTTCAAAGACGGCCGGGGAGGATCTCAGTGGTTTTTTTGCATTTTGGCTGAACAACAAAGGGGCGATGGCGGTAAATCTCAGTAAGATTCGGTTGAGTCAGCCCGGAAATGGCTATAATCTGCAATTCGAAATTCGGGTTGTGAACAGCACAATGCCCCTGTTCATT
>JBEQLC010000298.1:0-1967 GCA_040326175.1 Desulfobacteria bacterium
ATGCCGTGAGCCACCACGACCACGGGTTTGGGGAGTCCGCGGATGAGCAGGTCCAAGTCGTACTCTTCACGCAGAAACCGTAAGGCTCGGTCCACCTCCCTGTCTCGGACCGCCTGCGACATGAATTTGATATCGCCGCCAGCGCAAAAGGCCCGGCCCCCGGTGCTCTTTAACAAAATCAACCGCACCCAGTCATATGCAGCGCCCTCATCAATGGCCCTGCGGATCTGCCGAACCACATCCAAATTCAGGGTGTTCAAGGCTTCGGGCCGGTTCAGGGTAATGGTCATGACAAAGCCTTTCCGCTTCACCCGAAGTGAACTCTCGGAAACGCTTTCCGGGGCCACAGGTCTCATCTACTTCTCCATAACACAAAGCTCACCGTGGTGCGGTATTTTGCGCATCCGGTGCAGCAATTTGCTGGATGCCTTTCAGTTGCCGTATGGGAAACGGCAATAGCCCTGACAATATTCAAAAAGCTCATTCGTCCTGGGTAAACACATCCTTCGACATTATTATCGCCGACATTGCGGGCGGCCACCCTGCCTACTCTCCAACTCCTTGACAATATGCCGAAGCATCTGACGATAGACTCCTGCAAAGATCTCCGGAGTAAGGAGATAATCGGGGTTATCTCTGTAAAACCGCTCCACCAGTTCACGCGTGGCTTTCTCCATATCTCTCGACTGGAGGTAGACCTCCTCTATTTCGGACCGCCGTGCCCTGGCTGCTTGGATACTCTCCCTGATATAGTTTTTGGCCTCCTCCCCAATAATATAGCCGTAGTGATCCGCGCACAGGAATTCCACGTCCAGATCCTTTAGCTTTTCAAGGCTCTCCTGGTATTTGGTAAAGTTGGAATTACCGGATGAGATGATCATCTCCTTGTAAGGGATACCTCCTCCGTCTGAAGGGAACAAGGCCTTTATGGAGGGAACGTAAAAGGAGACGGAGCAGGACGAGTGCCCAGGGGTTTCATACACTATCCCCTCCAGAGGTTCAACACCGAGGTGGTCACCTTCCACCACGGTCTTTCCGCTAATGTCGTCTCCCCATTCGATGTCGTATTGTGAGTAGACTCCCTCAAAGCCCATGTGCACCGCCACATCGCGTCCGAATTTATTTATGGTTGTTATGGCCTTGGGCATCCCGAGGATCTCCCATCCCCTGGCTGAGGCATAGACTTCAAGGCTCAAATTCCGGCGCTTAAAAAACGGAATTGCGCCGATATGATCAAAGTGGGAGTGCAAGATAAGAAGCTTAGTGATGCGAGTCTCATCTATCCCACACACCTGGAACTGCTCCAGAAGTGTGGGGACCAGGTAACTCATCCCACCACTCACAATCATAGACTCCTGATCTCCCTCCAGGAGGTAGATATTCGACGCCTCTGAACCCAGGCACCAAAGCCCGTCCGTAACATTTCCGGCATTTCGTATTCTCATTGTTTATCCTTTTCGTCAATGTGAGAATGGGCGATCCACGTGCCAGGCTCCCCTTTGTGTAGTTGCCGGGAGCATAATGAAAGGCCACAGTGGAGTCAAAGGCTGAGGCCGTTAAGACTAAAATCAAGCCCGCTTTAAAGTTCTTTCATCTTATTTCCAGATAGTTAGCTCGGTCCGACCCCCTCAGACACCTCAGACCCAGAGAGTTTAGGATCGCAGATAGGATGCTCCATTTACGTCGACAATGCATCCGGTCAAGTAATCTGTGCCTTCAGAAGCCAAAAAGACAACAGTACGCGCTACTTCTTCTGGTAGCGCTACCCGTCCAAGAGGGCTTTGACCTCTAATTGCATCTCCTTTCGGTCCGGAAAGCATTTCAGCAGTCATATCCGTATCTATAAACCCTGGCGCAACCACATATACAAAAACGTTATACTGCGCAAGTGCAAGTGCCATTGATTGACTCAGCGAATTGAGCCCCGCCTTGCTCGCTCCGTAAGCAGGAGCATCTGGTTCGCCTCG
>JBEQLC010000299.1:0-1926 GCA_040326175.1 Desulfobacteria bacterium
ACGGTCAGAATGCTGCCAAATAGATAGCTCATCAAATCCACATTATAGCCTGGTGTCAGATCGAGCAAGATCACGCCCAGGGCCATTCCCACTGCCCATAGCACACCAATAATTGTGTCTGCCCTTTGCCTTGTTTTCAAACTGACTGCTGCCATGATAGCAGCAACCAAAAGGGAAAAACCCAAAATTCCCATTAGATAGGAAAAGCCAAAAAAGAAAGCCAGGCCGATTCCCCCATAGGCTGCATGTGCAATGCCACCTGAAATAAATACTATCCGGTTTACAACAACAAATGTTCCAATCACACCGCACATAATGCTTGCCAGTAGGCCGGCCAAGAGAGCATTTCTCATAAACTCAAACTGAAGCGCTTCCAGCATCTTACTCTCCTGAATGCTTTGGTAACACCCGATGGGGTACGCCGTGGGCAATCAACTCAACCGGGCAGTGATAGGCCATTTCAAGCATGTCTTTTGTGATTTCCGGGGCGTCATGGAAAAATACCTGTTGGCTCACGCAGGCAACAGATTTGATATAGCTCGAAAGAACCATGAGATCATGGCTGACCACAACAACGGTTACGTTCTCGTTCAATTCCTTCAGCAAGGTATAGAAATCGGTTTGGCCCTTCTGGTCCACGCTGGCAGTAGGTTCATCCAAAAAGAGTATCTTCGGCTCACCTACAAGTGCCCTTGCCATGAAGACCCTTTGGCGCTGTCCCCCGGAAAGTTCTCCTATACGGCGTTTACGGTATTCCCACATTTCCACTCGCTCAAGGGCTTGACGTGCTGCAATTTTGTCTGGTCTGGAGAAGCGCCGCCAGCCTCCACCGCCACGCATTCTGCCCATAAGCACAACATCCCGAACTGATATGGGAAAGCCCTTGTTAATACCTATCTCCTGGGGTACGTACCCGATGCTTCCGGCTGCTTCCCGGGGCGAATGACCAAAAACACGGACTGTTCCCCGATCAGGCTCCAAAAGGCCGAGCATCAGCTTAAGCAGAGTGGTCTTGCCTCCTCCATTAGGGCCAATGACGGCAAGAAAATCCCTTGGATGAATCGTGAGGTTGACGTCCTTCAGGACTGGATTTCCATTGAAGGAAAACCATAGATCATGAACTTCTATGAGCGGGGAACTCACCAATGGTATTACCTCAAAGCAGCCTTAAACCTGGCCGCCACTTCTTTCAGATTCCTGGCCCAGTCCAGGGCAAGTGGATTCGCGAAAACAGTTTGCCCGCCAATCTCCCTGGCAATGATTCCGGCACTTTTTGAAGAGAATTCGGGCTGGACGAAAACCACATCAATGCCGTATTCTTTGGCCTTCCCTATCAGGCGTTGCAGGTCCGCGGGCTTGGGCTCCTTCCCTTCGCTCTCAATGGGAACCATCTCCAGGTCATAGGCGCGAGCAAAGTAACCCCAGGCAGGATGGAAGACCATAAACCTGGCCCTCTCCTTCCCCAAGAATATCAACCGGAGTTCGGCGTCAAGGTCAACGAGTTCCATGATGAACTTCTTGTAGTTTGCTTCGTAAACGGAACTATTGGCCGGATCGACTTTAAGCAGTCCTCTCAGGATATTCCGAGCCTGGACCATGACCAGTGGAGGAGAAAGCCATACGTGCGGGTCCTTGATTCCATGAGGCTTGTCCGCCTTCATGGACTTTTTTTCGATACCTTCTTCAGTGTGGACAAGAAGCATCTTGATGTTAGGGGCGACAATTTTTTCGAGCCACACCTTTTCAAAGGGAACCCCGATAGCATAATAGAGCCCGGCCCTGGAAAGGGCGACCATCTGCTTAGGCCTTGGCTCATAGGTGGCCGGACTGTTTCCGGGAAGCACCATCACCGATACATCTACCAGATCGCCACCTATCTTCTCCACAAAGTATTTCTGTGGAACAATACTGACAAAGGTTTTGATC
>JBEQLC010000029.1:0-11445 GCA_040326175.1 Desulfobacteria bacterium
CGATTATCTTCTCGCGCCATTGGTGATTATGTGCTTTCTAAAACTGTATCTGGATCCTCATCTTATCTCCCCCTTCATCCTTTATAGAGAGGAAGACTTTCCCCAGCCGTTCACACCAGGTGCGCAAGTCTTTCTCGAAGGTTGGGCAGTCTCCCAATATCTCCAAGATATCACCGGGCTCCATCTCCGGAGCCTTCACTGCTATCTTCAGGATTGGCTGAGGGCACTTCAGGCCAAGTGCGTCCAAAACTTCCATCGCCATGATTGTTATTCCTTACTTGAAGTTCGGTGGTTCAATGACTTTTGTGAAGCCTCCCCGCCCTAAAGGACGGGCGTTCTGCCTTACGGCAGCACTTCGTGCGCGGGGAGCGAGCCGGTCAAATTAGGCAATCAGGACAACCTCACACTGTATCAGCCCACACGTAGGAGACCGCCGTAGGGAAAACCCAAATGAAAGACCAATTGTTTGAGGCACTCAAGAAGAGTTCGGGGGATTACGCGGAGATCCGCGTCGAAATAGAGCAAGCCACGCACCTCTCTTACCGCGGACAGGATATGGAGTCTGCCGGCTCATCAACGTTCAGTGGCGGCATAGTTCGTGCCTGCATGCATGGCGGTTGGGGCATGATAGTCTTCGACTCGCTGGAGAATCTTCAAAAGCATGTTGATGAGGCCTTCCGCTGCGCAGCCCTTGTAGGTAAGGAAAAGACCCAACTGGCCGAGGTAGAGGTCGTCGACGCTAAGCGGCCTGCCAATTTGCAACGCGACCCCAGAACCGTCAGCCTGGAAGAAAAAATCCGTCTGATTCAGAAATACAACACGATTATCCTTCATGCTCACCCGTCGATCGAGTCCTCGGGTATTAGCTACGGTGACTCATTCCGGACCGTTTATTTTGCAAATACTCGGGGGACTTATTATATGGAGGAGCGTCCACGTGTGTATTGTGCTTTCCATGCAACAGCCCGGGACGGCTCTTTGGTCCAGCGCACGGGGGACAGCTTCGCCTCGGCCGTAACCTATGATGTCGTAGTCGATCTCGAGGATAAGGTGCGGCAGGTGGCTGACCGGGCTGCGATGCTGCTGAAAGCGCCAAAAGTCAAAGGCGGCCCTCAGACGGTCATTCTCAACCGCAAACTCGGTGGTATCTTCATCCACGAAGCCTTCGGCCACCTCAGCGAAGCCGATTTTTTGTATGAGAACCCCAAGATGCGTGATTTGATGTTTCACGGGCGTGAGATGGGAGGGAAGAACCTGAACGTCGTGGACGACGGCTCGATGGATAAGACTATCGGCAGCCTTTCCTTTGATGACGAAGGAACGCCCGCAACAAAGACCTACCTCGTCACGGAAGGTGTGCTTACAGGTCACCTCCATTCACTCGAGACCGCTGCCAAGATGGGCGCAACTCCCACGGGTAATGCCCGGGCCGTGGGGCGTGAGTACCCCCCGGTGGTGCGTATGACCAACACCTTTATCGAAAACGGAGATATGTCGCTTGAGGAACTCTTCGCCGACGTGGACAACGGGATCTACGCCTGTGATGCCTTTGGCGGACAGACCGAATTCGAGATGTTCACTTTCTCTGCTGGGTACGGATACCGCATCGAGAACGGCAAAATCGGTGAACTCGTCCGTGATGTGGTCCTCACCGGAAATGTCTTTCAGACACTCAAGGCGATTGACGGCATAGCCAACGACCTGGAAGTCTACGAAAGCGCCGGTGGTTGTGGGAAAAGCGGGCAGGCCCCCCTGCCCGTTGGATTCGGATCCCCCCATATCCGTATCCGGGATGTTGTAATCGGCGGTGAACAGTAGAGAGACAACTTAAGGTCTCATGGTTGCCATGACAAACTCCCTTTGGGGTTGCAACCGCTGATCCTGAAAATCTCTCACGACCCCCTGGGCGTGAACCTTTACATAGAGGAATCCAGTATGCGCACTTCTATGATTGAGATAATGAAGGATCATTTCCAACAAGGGCTCGACACGGCCAAACGTATGGGTGCCACCGCGGCCAAGCTTGCCTTCTATCACGCAGAGAGGACCGATTGCAGGTTCGAGGCGGGACGTCTGAAGGATACGGGCGGGCGCGAAGCTCTCTCGTACAGTATAGAGGTCCTTGTTGGCAGTCGCAAGGGCACCACTTCCGGCAACAGGCTTGAAGATTTGGATACCATGATTGAACAGGCCGTGACACTCGGGAAGATTGGAAGCGTCGCCCACTTTGACGCCTATCCTGTCCCCAGCAAGGTGACCAAGGTCAAGACATACTCGGAGAAGACACTTACCCTGTCGCGTGAAAAAATGATCGAGGGCTGTCAGCAGATGACAGATCTGCTTAAGGCGTATAATCCAGACCTCTTTATTGAATGCTCGGCCAGCCGCGTGGAATCCGAACAGCTTCTGGTGACCAGCGGCGGCGTCTGCCACGATGTTACTCGTACACGCTGGAACCTTGGCGCATCTGTTCAGCGTATTGCAGACACGGACATGCTTTTTGCGGGCTACGGTCGAACCTGGTCAGACCTGAACGCATTCTACGATCCAAACGGCATTGCGAAAAAGATCATAACGGACCTCCGTCGAGCCGAGCCGATTGTTGAGTCACCTAGAGGCAAAGTCGTGGCGTACCTTCCTCCGGAAACACTAGCACGAATGCTCCTGCCTGTTTTCATGGGCACCAACGGCCGAAACGTAGCCAAGGGTGACTCACCTCTGGCCGGCCGTCTGGGCCAGCAGGTCCTTGCCCCTTCTCTCACGATTCTTGACGACCCACACCAGGACTATGCTACTGGCGCTCGTGTCATCGATAACAACGGCATTCCGACGCGCCAGCAGACGATCTTCGACCGTGGCGTGCTCAAGCGTTTCCTGTACGATCTTGACTCTGCAGGGCTTGCCGGGGCCGAACCCACGGGCAACAATGGCTGCAACCCGCACTCTCCCAAGATTTTGCGAGGCGACCGGCCGAGTAGAGAACTGCTTGCCGACATCAAAGACGGCCTTTACGTCCGCGACATAATAGGCTTTGGACAGAGTAACATCGTCAATGGCGACTTCTCTGGAAACGTCGGCCTAGGTTACCGCATCGAAAACGGTAGGATTACGGGACGGGTCAAGAACACTATGATAGCCGGCAACCTGTACGAGATTCTGAAGCAAAACGTACTACTCAGTTCCGATACAGAACACGAGGGACGCTATCCCCATGTCGTGATCGAGGGTGTAAGTGTGAGCGCGGGTTGACAGCTCTCCTGTGAAGACATCATCTTCCTATCTGAAAACAACTCTTGGGATTCTTCCAAGATTGACAACGAGCTCCAAACTGCTATAAGAAAGTTGAGACTTCATGCAAAGGCCAATAAGGTT
Organism: Desulfobacteria bacterium; assembly: GCA_040326175.1. GTDB lineage: Bacteria > Desulfobacterota > Desulfobacteria > Desulfobacterales. Next base: position 3,373 of record JBEQLC010000029.1, read on the forward strand.
GGAGACCGTGCCCGTCAGAACAAAACATGAACTGGAACTCATACCTATCGCGATAGGTGGGAAAAAGCTTGAGCTTTACGGCATAACAAAGTGGGACAGCTTTGTGACCGACCTTGAACAGAAGGGAGAGGAGTACATCAGTCAGTTTCCTTTCTGGGTTAAGATCTGGGAGGCGTCTATTGTGTTGGCCGATCATTTGATTCAAATGGGCATTAAAAGGGAGACGGAAATACTCGAAATCGGCGCAGGCATGGGAATCATGGGTCTATTCCTAGGCGCCTTCGGACACAAGGTGACAATTACCGATTATGAAGAAGATGCTCTTGAACTGTTGCGAATGAATGTTGAACACAATGGACTACATACCGTCTCCGTGAGGGAGTTGGATTGGAACAAGCCTGATCTGACGGGAAAATATGATATAATCTGCGGATCGGAATTGATTTACAATGAGACTTCCTTTGAACCGATAATAAGCTTGTTTAAGAAATACCTCCAACCCGATGGCACCGTATTTCTGTCCCATGACTTAAGTCGTATGTGCATAATGAAATTTATTGGAATGGTTCCCGGACGATTTGAGATCCAAAATATGATAAAAACATTGCGGGGGGAGGACAAGCTTTATAAGGTGATGATCCACAAGCTCCACCTCAAATAAGCTGGACAGCGTACTTTTTGGGCGCTGCGGATAAGCACCGGAACTACCAAACTGGGCATGTTTTATGCTGTTATGATCCACCATATTATGTGTACGCATTAATAAGCATAGGGCAATGAAAGACAGACCAACTATATACCTACTTACGCTGCTGTGTATTAGTTCTTTCCTCTCTTCCTACGCATTCTCACAAGAACCAAAGGATTCTTCTCCTGCTTCACCTCCTAAGAAGGCGACCTTAGTTCAGGCGGCCATGTGTGAGGATATCAAAGAGTTTACCCCAGAAAACCAGGCCATTGTTTTCTCCATTACCATCGGAAGAATTTCCTGTTTCACATCCTTTGATCCTGTGCCTGAAGAAACCTTTATTTACCATAACTGGTTTCGCAGGGATAAGCTAAGTAAAAGAATAAAGCTCTCCCTTCAGCCTCCCCGGTGGTCAACCTTTAGCAGCTTCCAGCTTCGAGAAGCTGATCAAGGTCCATGGCGGGTGGAAATCACCGACAAAGACGGTCGTATTCTTCGTCTCTTTAGGTTCAGCATCACGGATTGATTGACTATGACTGAAATCTTGCCTTTTGTTTCAAACATTCGCTGGCAGGACGTCTTTGACATTACGCTGAATAGTTATATTCTTTTTCGTCTTTACATCCTTTTCAGAGCAACCAATGTGTTTAGAGTGCTTATAGGTATTGCACTGCTATGGTTTATTCAGAGGATAGCTGTTTCTCTGGGGTTAATTGTAACCAGTTGGGCAATTCAGGGAATCACAGCGGTTGCCGCTCTCATCATTATAGTTGTTTTCAGGAATGAAATCCGTTCCGTACTGCAGGCAAGAAACCTGAAGGCTATTCTCTGGGGGTTCTCAGGCAAAACAGTTGATACGCCTGTGGAAATAATAGTGGAGAGCGTTTATGAACTGGCCCGAACTCGCACGGGGGCGTTGGTTGTTTTTCGGGGCAAAGAAGACCTGGCAGAGGTGCTCCAGGGTGGTATTCCTTGGCGCGGATTAGTATCCAAAGAGATGATGACGAGCATATTCTGGCATGATAATCCCGTCCACGATGGTGCAGCCATAATTGAGGGTAATCAGGTTACAGAAGTTGGTGTTATCCTTCCACTGTCTCACCGAGACGACCTCCCTTCATATTACGGGACTCGACACAGGGCTGCGGCGGGATTAGCCGAAGCCACGGATGCCTTGGTTATAGTCGTATCCGAGGAGCGAGGAAATGTCGTTTTGGCCAGAGGTTCCGACATGAGTGTTATCAGCCGAAAGGAGGAACTTGCAAAGATACTGCGGGAGCATGTAGGGGTTACCGCAGAGGAGTGGACTTATCTGAGAGGGGGAAAACTTGAGATTGGCGTGGCCGCTCTAGTTTCTATTCTGTTCATAACAGCTGTATGGTTTAGCTTCACGAGCGGTTTGGATGCCCTAGTTACACTTGAGATTCCCATAGAATACATGAATCGCGATCCTGAGATGGAGATCTTAGATACGTCTGTTAATGCCGTCCATCTTGATCTGAGTGGATCGGGTGCTCTGATAAAATCTATTCGACCCGGACAAGTTCAGGTAAGGTTAGACTTGAACAAAGCAGCCCCTGGACACAATGCTTTTACGATTGCAGATGAAAATGTTGCCTTGCCTCCCGGGGTTTTTTTGAAAAGGGTTCAACCGTCGGTTGTTGAGGTGACTGTTGATGTTCCGACAAACAAGAAATTGCCCGTACAGGTTGATTGGGTTGGAAGGTTAGCAGAACATTTGATTCTAACGGAAGTGAAGGTTAATCCTGAAAACGTATGGGTGATAGGAGGCAAACGAATACTCAAGAATGTTTCAACCATCTATACGGCAGAGGTTCCTCTTGACAACATACGAAAGACGGGAACAGTGAATGTCAACCTGATGTTCGATCTTGGATCCGTGAAGATCGCTCCTGGCTCAACGGACAGAATAAAGGTGGAGTATGTGGCAAAAGAGAGGCCTCAATAAAGGGCAAGGAAGCCTCTTCGTGTCTCAAAAGAAAAAATACATATCTTAAATCATGGCGAAGCGTCCAGGAAGAGCGCCTTGATGATGAGGAGTCCCATGAGACGTGAACAGGATATCCAGAAGGCAGATGGCAAGTTGGGGGTGCTTATCCCAGGAATGGGAGGCGCGGTAAGCACTACTTTTTTGGCCGGAGTAGAAGCGGTTCGCCGGGGTCTAGCTCTTCCAGTCGGGTCATTGACCCAAATGGGAACCATCCGACTGGGTAAACGGTTCGAGTATCGCATACCCCAAATCAAAGAGTTCGTGCCATTGACTCACCTGGACGACCTGGTTTTCGGCGGATGGGATGTTCTGGGCGATGACTGCTATCAGGCGGCTGTTCAGGCCGGGGTTCTCAAGCGGCAGCATCTTGAGGAAGTGCATTCCTTTTTGGAAGGCTTAAAGCCCTGGCCGGCAGTTTTTAACCAGGCATTTGTTAAGAATCTCGATGGTCCCAACGTTAAACCTCAGGCTTCTCATGCAGAGCTGGTTGAGGCAATCAAGGCGGATATCGAGGCGTTCATGGGTGAACACACGATATCGCGTTGTGTCATGATCTGGTGCGGCAGCACCGAGGCGTACCTAAAACCCGGGGAAGTACATTCATCGTTGAGGAATTTCGAAGCCGGTCTCAAAAACAACGATCCCAGTATTTCACCTAGCATGCTTTACGCCTATGCAGCCCTGACCAGTGGGATCCCATACATAAACGGCGCTCCCAATCTTACGGTGGATATTCCCGCTATGGTAGAATTGGCGGATAAGTACAAGGTAGCCATCGCCGGCAAAGATTTGAAGACAGGCCAAACCCTGCTTAAGACCATGGTTGCGCCGGGATTGAAGACGCGAATGCTGGGCCTTACCGGTTGGTATTCCGCCAACATTCTCGGCAACCGGGACGGCATGGTCCTCGATGACAAAGATTCCTTCAAGACCAAAGAGGAGAGTAAGCTGTCCGTTCTTGAGACCATCCTGCAGCCAGATGTCTACCCGGAATTATATGGGGATTTCCACCATAAGGTGGTGATCAGCTATTATCCACCCCGGGGCGACAACAAAGAAGGTTGGGATTGCATTGACATTTTTGGCTGGCTTGGTTATCCGATGCAGATCAAAGTAAATTTTCTGTGCCGAGACAGCATCCTGGCGGCACCTATAGTTCTTGATCTGGTCCTTTTCGCCGACCTGGCACAGCGAGCCGCAATGAACGGCATCCAGGAATGGCTATCATTCTATTTCAAAAGTCCGCAATGTGCGCCTAACCTATATCCCGAACACGATCTCTTCATTCAATCGATGAAACTGAAGAACACCCTGCGCTACCTCATGGGAGAAGAGCAGATTACTCACTTAGGGCTGGATTACTATTATCATCTATGAAACAAGACGGCCCTATTTCACCTTTGCGCAGCAGTATTCCTCCAGGCAGAGCAACACGTTTCCGTAATGCACTGAGACAACTTTCGGTGAGAAATCCCACCGATATGATGATAATCCGTCAGGCCTGCGGCTTTTTCCCACCGCCTGACTTCGACAGTCACCCACGACTGCCCTGACTTGCTGTTCGCGTATTGACTAACGGTCGTAATAACAAAGAGCAAGAACTACCCTTCTAAGACAAAGATAATCTCCATCCTCACGCGGTATTCTATCATTTTGTTATCGGCCACCTTAACGCGCTGTTCAAGGACGCGGACACCTGTGATTCCCCGAAGGGTTTTACAGGCTCGCTCAAAACCGGTCTTAATAGCATCATCAAAGCTGTCCGGTGATCCTGCAACAATCTCAGTCACCCTTGCAACCCTTGCCATTATCTCCACCTCCTTTCTCAATCGATCGTTCCCACGGTGTTAGCACATGATATGATCAAAAGCCAGTTGAAAACGGGCTCCCCGATTACTTCTTTCCGAAGGTCTCTTTGAGGAGGTCAGTGACCCTTGCAGCAGGGTCTTGTCGGATCTTTCTTTCTTCTTCGCTCAGCATGAAGAAGAGGCCCCCCAAGGCTCCGTCTTTCACATATGCATCCAGATCGAACTGCAAAATGCTGGCAAAAGGCACGCTCCTAACCTTTTCGTCCAGCTCCTGGTACTTACGAGTAACGCCAACCTGGGACATTGCGTTGTGGACAACGGGTTCGAAAACCTCGCTGAGCCGCCCATAGGTCTTCTCTTTGAAGTAAAGAGTCGCCTCGTTGTCCTGCCCCTCGAGAATCTTGCGTGCGTCTGAGAAATTCATCTCCTTGATGGCATCCCAGAAGATACTTTTTGCCTCAGGGGCGGCCTTCTCAGCCGCCCGGTTCATGCTCATTTCGAACGCATCCACCTGGGCACCATATCCAGCTGCTCTGACAAGCTTCTCGACCTTCTGAATAGCATCAGGAAGAGGGATTTTGATCTCAGGGTTTTCGTAGTACCCCCCCATCTGCGAAACGGTCTCTACGGCATTGCCAGTGCCAATCTGGAGAGCTTCTTTGAGTCCATCGATCAACTTGCTCTCGGACAAACCTTCGTCTCCATCGACGGCTTTCTTTACGCTCCTAAAAAAATCACCTAATCCAGCATGAGATGGAGCAATCTGAAAGACGCCAAAGGACATCAGGGCCAACATCATGAAAACTCGAAGCATTCGCATGACATTCTTCTCCCTCAGGGCAAGGCCCTTGGAACCAAACAAATGGAGTATCTGTTAGATTGCGTTGATGAAGGGATTGGGCACAATCTTGCCCAACCCCTTCACTTCACCAATAAGGATAAGGACGGTCCTAATTTCCTAAAAAGAGAAAACACGTCTTGAACATGTAAGTCCTACGCTGTGACGAATCATTTCTGGTTGTTCTTCGTTACAATGACATGCCATGTCTGTCTCAACGCCCAAAAGGAAGGCCTTTGAGCAGATCTTTAGCCTGTTCCTCCAAAGGCTTCGACTCACCTTCTTCCATACTCTCACCAGGCAGGATCTTCTTCAGCTCAGAGGGTTGCGGGAGCCCCTCTTCGAGGCCTTTTTTCAGCATACCCTTAAGATCCGGACGAAACTTAGGAGAGGAGAAAGTTCCGGTTACCAGCACGGGGACCATGAGTCCCGAATGTTGCATGGTGTCTCCCTGGCCTTTGATGGTGCCGACGAATTTTGGTTCCACCCGAAAGTCCAGCGTTTCATCCATCAGATCAGCATCTCCTGCGGCCAAGACTCGAATAAGGGGGGACATAAGCGATGTCCCAGGGGTGTTCACAACGCCGTTGGTAATGGTAAAAGGCGCGTGAAGCTCGGAGAAGTCTGTTCTGGGCCGCTCACCTCCTTTTTCGGATAGGCCGAAGGTGGCCTTTACGTTACGGACCATCCCTGCCAGGTCTATGCCCACGATGGCCCCGTCCTTAAAAAGCAAGTCACCCTTGCCATTAAGTGTACTCCTAATCTTTTCAGGGTCATCCCCGGCCAGGTTGATTACCACTGTGGACTGTACCGTCCCTTCCAAAAAATCTTTCTCCAAAAGATCTTTGAGCAAGGGACTGACCTGAATTCCTTGTGCATCAAGCTGCACACTACTCTTTGGGACATCCTGCCGCACATCCAAAGCTCCCTTAGACGACACATCACCTTGGTATAGCTTAAGTGTAAGAGGGTCTACATGGAAATAGCCATTTTTTCCGGCAACCTTCACATTAACATCCTGAAGCCTGACCCCATGGGCCTTCAGCTTTCCCACCCGAATAGCACCGTCCAGGACAAGTCGCCGAAGTGGAGTGTAGTCCATCTTTTTCTGCTCGGGCGCAGGAGCTTCGGTCTTTTCTTTCTCTTCGACGGGCTTGTTCTCACCAGCGGGTGGGAGGTATCGATCCGCATCGATTTCGTCAAGGCTTAAATCAAAGGTCACGTCGGGCCTTGAAAAATCCTTGGCCTTGACGGAAAAGGTCAGCCTTGACTCATCCAGGTCCAGGGTCCCATCTGAGACCGATATGGTCTCAGGATCGCCCTTCAAGTTGACTTTGAGGGCCACATGATCCAAGACCTTTGGATCTGCCGTCTTAATTGGAAAGGTCTGTCCCAGGTCGGCTACCAGCTTGCGAGGTGAGAATGGCGATACTTGCAGGGCGAGATCAAACTGCAGCCGCTCAAGAGGGTCTACTATCTTACCCTTCAGGCTAATCTCGAGTTGTTTCAGGGCCTGGACGGCAAGGTCTAAAGGTATGGTCCCTTTACCAGGCTCCTTTCCCACGGGCCCTACTTTGCCTTCAAGTGATAGGGGGTTCCCTTCCAGTCGGACCGACAGGGCAAGTTCAATGGGCCGATCCAAGGAAACATCCTCAAGACGGAGGGTCAAATCCGAGAGTTCTCGGCGCTCCCCGTTGACGTGATCGATCCAAAGAACCGAACCATCTCTGATGGCGAATTCACCCACGGCAAGGGACTTGATAGGCAGCCCGCTACCAGAATCGCTATCGGGTGCCCCTTTTTTCTCCTCTGGAACCTTGTCCGAGACTTCGCCTGAAGGTTTTCCCATGCCTTCCCAGTTCCCTCGACCGTCCTTTCTCCTCTCCAGGACAATACGAGGTTCCTCCAGTATGAACCGCTTGACCTGGATATCCTTGAAGAGAAGTGGGATGAGCTTCACCCTAACTTCAAAGGATTTTACTGCAACAAGGTCCTTTTCCTTGAAACCCGGCGGATTTCCCAGGTGAAGATCAGAGAACGACAGGCCTACCCACGGAAACAGCGAAAGACCGAGATCCCCACCAAGGGTGAATGGGCGTCCTGTAGCCTCAGAGACCCGCTTTTCAATCTCAGGTTTGTACTGTTGAACATCTACGAATTGGGGAATGATCAGAAGGGATAGAAGTACCAGCGCGACCAAGCCACCCCCCACGATCAATACCCATTTAATGGCTTTCTTCATGGAGCACCTCCCAAGACGAGGACGGAGTTTTCGAAATAGAGGAGTCGACCTTCTAACTTTTCTTTGGATATTTCCTTCAAGACGCGCTTCCTAAGAAACCAATCCCGTCAAAAGACTGTATGAGAACCGCAGCTTCTCGACCCAGCGTTACAACTGGCTTCAGGTTTAATAAGAAGGACTGATGAAAAAGCCCCGAAGGGGCATAATATCCCTCACCGGTACAGACATAGATGAAATTTTGTGTACCACCGGGCAACGTATTTTCTTTGGTTGTGTGGGGTCAATAAGGTGAATACAGTATTTCACAAATATAAAGACTTATTTTGAGGTGGCCGGCTCGCTCCCCGCGCACGAAGTGCTGCCGTAAGGCAGAACGCCCGTCCTTCAGGACGGGGTCAAGGGGAGCTATATGAAAATGTTTATTTTCCTTACCGGGCGCGTAAGCCCGCGAAGCGAACCCCCGCCCTTCAGGGCAGGAAGGCTTCA
>JBEQLC010000002.1:0-24137 GCA_040326175.1 Desulfobacteria bacterium
GCCTACGCCGTCCAGCCAGTGGTAGTACGTAGCAAAGAACCCACCGGGCCAGCGGATCGTGGGAACCTCAAGCTCCTTCAGAGCTCCCCTGACGTCCTTGCGAAAGCCGTCGGCATCGGAAAGGGGCTTTCTATTAAGGTAAACGCCAACTTCGGTACATCTGGAGATCAGGCTGATCTGGAGGAGGAACTGTTGAAGCTCCAGACAGCCATTGATGCCAAGGCCGACACGATCATGGATTTAAGCACCGGCGGAGACATTAACGAGGTGCGCCGGGCCGTTATGGAACGCTCCTCCGTGCCCGTTGGAACCGTGCCGATCTATCAGGCGGCTGTCGAAGCGGTACAGACCCGTGGGGGCATTATACACATGACCCCGGACCTTATGTTTTCGGCTGTTGAAGATCATGCTCGTGATGGGGTTGATTTTATGACCATCCACGCCGGTGTTACCCTGGCCGCCCTTGAGCGTCTGCGCCTCCAGGGCAGGACAACAGACATCGTCAGCAGGGGGGGCGCCTTTCTAGCCACCTGGATGCTCTACCATAAGAAAGAAAACCCTTTCTACGATTCCTATGATCGCCTCCTTTCCATTGCCAGGGAGCACGATATAACCTTGAGCCTGGGAGACGGACTAAGACCGGGATCGCTTGCTGACGCTACAGACCGGGCACAAATCCAGGAGCTTCTCACGCTGGGGGAGCTTGCACAAAGGGCCTGGGATGCGGGCGTTCAGGTTATAATAGAGGGCCCGGGGCATGTTCCGCTGGACCAGGTCGAGGCTCAGGTGGTCCTGCAAAAGAAGCTTTGCCGGGGCGCTCCTTTCTATGTGCTGGGACCGCTGGTTACCGACGTTGCGGCGGGCCATGATCACATTGCCTGCGCCATTGGCGGGGCAGTCGCCGGTATGGCCGGAGCAGATTTTCTCTGCTATGTAACCCCCTCAGAACACCTCAAGTTGCCCTCTGTGGAGGACGTTAGAGATGGTGTCATCGCGGCTAGAATAGCGGCTCACGCGGCCGACATAGCAAGGGGACACAAGGGCGCAATCGACAGAGACAAAGAAATGTCAAGGGCTCGCAAGTGTTTGAATTGGGACAGACAGATATCCCTTGCCATCGATCCCCAAAAAGCCCAAGCATATCGCGCCGACAGCAAGCCAAGTTCTGATGATGTTTGTACCATGTGCGGCGAATTCTGCGCCATAAAGATTGTTCGAGACTATTTCGGTTCATAGTCTAAACAAGAACAGAATAATCTCCGTTTTCAAAATCATCAGCCCCGTCTCGTTGGTCTGTCTTTTGTTGATATTTTTGTTGATATTCTTCCTATAACTCATTAGGTTATCAACAATCATACATGCTGTGCTTTTCCGAAGATTATCTTGCACGCTTATTAACATTAATCTACCGGTTTTTCCCTTTGGTTTCAGTGTGTTGGTTTGGTTTTAGACATAACAGACACCCCTTATTACTATGATAATTTCTTTTTGAAATACGGAAAAAAAACAACCAAAGGAGTTGCTTATGGAATTCAAAATTAAAAAGGAAATTGTTCTGGATGCTTTGACAAAAATACAGGGAATTACAGGAAAGAGAACCAATATTCCAATTACCTCAAATGTATTGATTTCAGCACAACAGTCTATGATTTCCATACGAGCCACTGATCTTGAAATGGCATTCAAGGCTTTGTGTGAAGCCGAGGTGATTAATGAAGGTTCAACAGCTGTTCCTTCAAGAAAGCTATATGAGATTGTTAGAGCATTTCCGAGTGATACACTTGCCATTAAGGAGACTGAAAACAAGTGGATAAAGATAGAGGACAAGAGAATTGAATATAATCTTGTTGGTATGGAACCCGAAGATTTTCCTGGCTTTCCTGATACCGAGGGCGTTGAGTTGTTTAAGATAGACGTGAATGTGTTGAGGAACATGATTAACAAAACCATATACAGCGCGCTGGGTGACGAAGGGCGTGCTCAGCTTTCCGGTATCTGTTTTGAGAGTATGGCCGAGGATCAAAATAAAATTCGAATGGTATCAACAGACGGGCACAGACTTTCCAAGATAGATCATATTGTTGAAGACAAACAAGCCCCAAAGCTGACAGGACGTGTCATTATACCGAAGGGTGGGATTGTAGAGGTCTTGAAACTCCTGGAAGGGGGAGAGCCGGTTGAGATAGGATTTAAGGACAACAATTTTGTAGTGAAAAAGGAGCAAGAGGTACTAATCATAAGGTTAATAGAGGGTGAATTTCCAGACTACGAAATGGTTATACCCAAAACAAGCAAGGATAAAATGGTGGTGCAAAAAGAAGACCTTCTCATGATGTTGAGAAGAATGTCTATACTCTCTTCTGACAAATATCCAGGGGTTCGTTTCAAAATAGGCAAAGAGCAGCTTGAGGCCACCGCCACAAACCCCGAGATCGGTGAATCAAAAGAGATTATCTCTATATCATATACGGGCAACCCCTTTGAGGTGGCCTTTAATCCGAAATATTTTACTGATACACTGTCAAGCATGGATAGCGCGGAGGTCGTAGTTAAACTTAAGGACGAAGCGAATCCATGCATAATAGAAGGAAAGGAAGATGTGGGCTTTCTAAGTGTTATTATGCCCATGAGAGTATAATAATGCCGGCTGCTGATAAAACATACGATGCTGACAAAATAAAGGTTTTAGAGGGACTTAGCGCCGTCAGGAAGACACCCTCCATGTACATCGGCAACGTCGATATTGAGGGGTTGCACCACCTTGTGTATGAGGTTGTAGACAACAGTGTCGACGAGGCCCTAGCGGGACACTGTGACCTTGTTAAGGTGTCCATTGATTCTGACAACGGCGTCACTGTGGACGATAATGGGAGGGGTATCCCGGTAGGAATCCACAAGACCGAGAAAATGCCGGCAGTTGAGGTTGTCATGACCAAGCTCCACGCCGGTGGAAAGTTTGACCACGATTCATACAAGGTCTCCGGCGGATTGCATGGCGTGGGCGTGTCTGTTGTCAACGCCCTTTCCGGTTTTCTAGAAGTGGAGATTCGTTCCGGTGGAAAGGTTTACAGTCAATCCTACGAGAGGGGGAAAAGAAAGACCGCGCTTGAAGTTATAGGAAAGACCAACAGGACGGGGACAAGAATACACTTTCGACCGGATCCCGAAATATTCAAGAATATCGATTTCAGTTTCGACATCATATCCCAGCGATTAAGAGAACTTGCCTTTTTGAACAAAGGCCTCAGGATTTTGCTTGAAGACGAGCGAACAGACAAGAAAAAAGAATATTACTATAAGGGCGGCATAGTATCATTCGTAGAGTACCTGAACAAAGGAAGAACGGCTGTTAATAAAAAGCCTATTTATATGGAAGCCGAGAAAGACGGCGTTTCTATGGAAGTAGCCATCCAGTACAACGATACGTATGCCGAAAGAATCTTTTCTTTTGCCAACAACATCAAGACCCAGGAGGGCGGGTCCCACGTGGTTGGGTTTAAGTCGGCCCTGACCCGCACAATTAATCAATATGCGTCGACCGCCAATCTGCCTAAGAACCTGCAGGAGAAAATTGGCGGTGACGACGTAAGGGAAGGGTTGACCGCCATAATAAGCATCAAGCTGAGAAGTCCCCAGTTTGAGGGCCAAACCAAGACCAAGCTGGGCAACAGCGAGGTTAAGGGCCTGGTAGAAGCATTGATGAACGAAAAGCTCGGTGTTTTTCTGGAGGAGAACCCGAGCGTCGCAAGAAAGATTGTGTCAAAAGCTGTTGATGCAGCAAGGGCCAGGGAGGCAGCCAGGCGCGCAAGGGACATAGCCCGGAAGAAGGGTGCTTTGTCAGAGGGGGCGCTTCCCGGGAAACTGGCGGATTGTCAAGAAAGAGATCCTGCACGAAGAGAGATTTTTCTTGTTGAGGGGGACTCTGCCGGCGGTAGTGCCAAGCAGGGGAGAGATCGAAAGTTTCAAGCGGTGTTGCCCCTAAAAGGGAAGATATTAAATGTGGAGAAGGTGCGGTTCGACAAGATGCTGAAAAGCGAGGAGATTAAGACCCTGATCACGGCCCTTGGGACGGGTGTCGGCCGCGACGAATATAACATAGAGAAGTTGAGATACCACAAGGTCATTATTATGACAGATGCGGACGTGGATGGATCGCACATCCGAACACTTCTCTTGACATTTTTTTATCGGATGATGCCCGACTTGATTGATATAGGTTATCTGTATATAGCGCAACCCCCGCTATTTAGGCTGGGTAAAGGAAAGGGAGCTGTCTATATTAAACGTGAAGGCGAGCTTGACGAGTTTTTGATGAAGCGGGTATGCCATGACAAGGTGGTCAAGGGAAACAAGGGGCGCGTGTTGTTGGAAAAGGAGGGCCTTTATACCTTTCTTGGCAAGCTGATAGACTATGACAAGGTCATCGATCGGCTGGGACGGCGTGGCTATGACAGGTGGCTCATAGAGTTTTTGGTCGAAAACAACATGAAGGACAGAGACTCTCTTCAAGACAAGCAAGGCATGACCGATTTGGCACAGCGTTTGCGCTCGCAAGAGTATCAAGTGGATGAGTTGCTGAAAGACGAGGAGCATAACGTATACGAGTTGATGGTCGGTGCGGTTGGAAACGGGGCGAGGCGGGCGAGGGTTGGCTGGGAGCTTGTTTCGTCAGCGGACTTTCAGAGGGCTATTGTGTTGTGGAAAGATATTTCTTCCCTGGACAGACCCCCGTTTGAGGTTTGTCACGCCGGCAAAGATCCTGTGTTGATAGATGGCAAAGAGAGACTACTTTCATACCTTTTGGAGGAAGCGAAGAAGGGCCTTTCAATCCAGCGCTATAAGGGTTTGGGCGAGATGAACCCCGATCAGTTATGGGAAACGACAATGGACCCGGAGAAGCGAACACTGTTGAAAGTTAAGATAGAGGACATGTTTGAAGCTCACGACATCTTCACGGTATTAATGGGTGGCGAGGTAGAACCCAGGCGACAATTCATAGAGAATAATGCCCTGGACGTTAGAAGGCTAGATGTATAGCCGGGGTATTGACCGGCTCGTTTCGTGCGTGCCGGCGAACCAAAGCCCCGGCCAGCGTGCGGGGGCTTTGGTTTTGAACGAGGGAGTGTCATGAGGTTGGTTTCCATAGAGGCCAGGGATCTGCCTGATGCCTGGTTTCAATGCGTCTACGAGATTATTGACCAGGGCCATGAGTATGTGATCGATCATGGGAGTTATGCCGGACAGAAACGCCTCGAGTTTGATTATGTGACGGTTCGTATTAAATATCCAGGTGTGCGGCCCCTGATCCCGGATATTCCGGCGTCCCTGGGCATACCGAATCCTGTTGCCGATGGATATGTCGAAGAATACCTCCCGTACTTGATGACCCCGGCTAAGCAGCCTAACGAGGACTATACCTATGGAGAGCGCCTGGCTGGTTGGTCATGTCATGTCTCTGTTGACGGGGGGGCTTCAGGGGGTGACCCCCTGGACGGCAAGATTGAAAATCACGAGGTTAATCAAATCGAAGAGGTCATCAACTTATACAAGACAAAAGGCTACGGCACAAATCAAGCTGCCATGAGCATTTCGGCCCCTTCTGATATTCTCCTTGGCGATCCGCCCTGCCTGCGCCACATCGATACAAGGATCCGCTACGGGAAGCTTCACTTTATGGTCTATTTCAGGTCCTGGGATTTATGGAATGGATTTCCGGCTAACCTGGGTGGCATTCAGCTCCTAAAGGAGTACATGGCAGCAGAAATTGGTGTGGAAGACGGCGAAATCGTTGCTGCCAGCAAAGGGCTTCACCTGTACGATTACGTTTGGGAGTTGGCCCAGCTGCGCACAATGCGCACGTGAGACGCCAGAGAATGATTGAGACCTTTGAAAAATGTTCAATTTTGTTCAAGTTCAAGGGCAATTCCACATAACAGTGGAATTGGACAGCCGTCAGGCTGCCCGCAAGGGCGATCCCGCAGGACTGCGGGAGAGTCAACGCGAAGATTTTAACCGCAGGAATACATTGAGTATTTTGAGGATTGAAATCTGAGCCTGACGCAGTAATTGGGCAAAAGAGGGGGTTTTTCAAAGGTCTCTGATTTGATGTTCTCAGAGGAACCATATCAGATGGTCACGCGGATCTGTTCGCCACCCCGCACGACCTTGGTTCCTACTGAGGTTGCGCACATCGCACACAGATACTCGTACTTCTCCCCCTCTGGAAGGACCAAAAGGAGGCGCTTGCGCACCGGTACAGCTTGACCGCACTTGGGGCAGAACAGCTCTGTTGCGTCAAAATCCCTGAACGTTTCATTCGGAGGGGGTTTTCGCGAAGATTGCCGTCGTTGATTTACGAAAAACCGGTGTGGCATAGCCAAGAACTCCTATGGTTCGTCGAACATTACAAAGGATAATGGTTCGCGTAAGTATTGTCAAGAAGTGGGTGGCCGCCGGTTTTATTGGGGTTTTGAGCAGAACATGCTTATAGCCTTCAATGGCTTTTTGTACAGATGCGAGGTATTCTTTGACGGGGCCCAGTAAAATCAAACACATCGGTATGGCGGTGAGCGACCTTGAGTCGGCAAAGCGCTTTTATGAAGAGTCGCTCGGCCTCAACGTGGAGCGTGAAGAGACTCTTGGAGAAATGAAGATTGCCTTCGTCCCTGTAGGTGAGGTGAACATAGAATTAATTCAGTCTACTACAGAAGACGGAGTAATAGCGAAGTTTATAGCTAAGAGGGGCGAAGGGGTTCACCACATTGCGTATGAAGTGGAGGATGTGTCTTCGGCGCTTGAGGAACTTAAGGCCCGGGGGGTTAAGCTGGTGGATGAGACCCCAAGAGCGGGTTCCGGCGGCACAGAGGTTGCCTTTGTCCATCCTAAGAGCGCTCACGGGGTCCTAACAGAGCTTGTCGGCCGGAAAAGAATTGCGTAAGGGCCTTGACACAATTCAGATTCTGTGTTTAAACTTTCTGTTTCCAAACACTTGACTACCAAATTCCACAAAAAGAAAGAGAGACGCCAATCACGCTGGCAAAAAGGTAACGGGCAATGAAACGAACCTATCAGCCGAGTAGAATTAAGCGCCGCAGAGACCACGGATTCCTGTCAAGGATGTCCACGAAGCAAGGGAGAAGGGTCATAAACCGCCGTCGAGCAAAGGGAAGAAAACGCTTGGCCGTATAGAGAGCTAGAAAGATCGTGAGAGCTCTTTCCTTGAAAAAGGGAGAACGCCTTCTAAAGCGTGCTGATTTTGAAAGGTTGTCCAAGGATGGCAACAGGATTGACAGCGACTATTTTGTTATACTTTATAGGCGAAACGGTCTTGGGAAGTTACGCTTAGGGGTTACGGCAAGCAGGAGGGTTGGGCACGCGGTAATACGTAATCGTGTCAAGCGGTCGGTGCGAGAGCATTTTCGTCAGCACAAGGGTTTGTTTAGTGACAGCTATGATGTGAATGTTATAGCAAAAGGCGGCACTTCTGATCTGTCATCCCTGGGGATCAGGGCGGCGCTGGATGCTATCGTTCGAGATATATTAAGGGATTGCAAGCATGAGGCCGTTCTTGCTGGCACTCATTAGGGCCTATCAATACATCCTTTCACCACTCTTCACACCGGCTTGTCGCTTTTACCCAACCTGCTCCGAGTATGCCTTTGATGCCGTGAAACGTCATGGTGCCCTGAGAGGGTCGTGGATGACCCTGACCAGGATCGCACGGTGCCACCCCTTTCACCCGGGCGGATGTGATCCTGTTCCTTAGGCGCGTGCGGATTGAAACTGCCGTAGTCCCTGCAAGGCGGGACGGAGAATGCCATAGCTGCTGCAGTTCAGGGCAACGGCTAAGGCTCTTTCTGGGGCTCTACTTCGTTTGAGGAGAACCGATTTATGTCAATGGAATTGAGGATGTTGTTGGCAATTGTTGCGTCGTTTCTGATATTTATGTTTTACCAGGTGTTCTTTGTAGAAAAGACGCCGGCCCCCGTGCACGAGAAGGATGCAGCCCAGGAGGTTGAAGGCGTTAAGAGGGAGACTCTTGCAAAGGACGAAGATGTCAAGGTCCTGGATGAACAGCCATCCCTTGAAGAGGCGGAAATCATAACACCTGCTCGGCAAGTAAGAAGAATCACCGTGTCGACACCACTTTATGTTGCAGAGTTTACGGAAAAAGGTGGGGCCCTTAAGACTTTTAAGCTGAAAGAATATAAGGAATCCTTGGCAGCCGACGCGCCAATGAAAGAAATCATCCAATTGCCAGATGAGGAGGCCGGAACCCTGGGGATCTCGTTCATGGGAGAGGGTGTAAAGGGATTGAAAGGGGCTGTCTTTGAGGCGGCTACAGAGAGTGAATTCGTGGATGTCAGTCAGGGGCGGCAACACCTGGGCTTTGCTTGGACAGCACCGGACGGGATTACGATAATCAAGACCTACACCTTTTCACCGGAGACTTATGAGATAGGGCTGGAGATTAAAGTCAGAAACCATTCACTTGGAACAATAAATGACAATTTGACCATTTCCCTGAGAAACGGCTTCGAGCAGGAGAAGAGATCAAGATATGTTTTTTGCGGTCCGGCAGCCTTGATCGACGGAGAGCTTGAGGAGATCAAGGCTGACAAAATCGCCAAGCAAGACAAGTATACAGGCCGCATAGGTTGGGTAGCATGCGAGGACCAGTATTTTGTGTCGGCGATCATACCAAAAGAGGCCAGGGAGGCGGGCATGAAGCTTGCGATACCCGAAAAGGTCCTCGAGACTACATATATTGACCCTTCAGGGGCTGTGGCCCCCGGAACGGAGCGGACCTACCAGTACGCGGTCTATTTTGGACCGAAGAGCCTTGAAACCCTTGACATAGCGGGGACTGACCTTGCAAGAATCGTCGATTTCGGGTTTTTTGATATCATTGCAAAGCCGTTGCTGCACGCAATGAACTTCATACACAAATTCATCCCCAACTATGGCATTGTCATTATCATTATCACTATTATGGTTAAAATACTCTTCTGGCCCTTGAGCAACAAGAGTTATAAATCCATGAGCCAGATGAAAAAGTTACAGCCCAAGATGGCTGAGCTCCGAGCCAAGTACAAACACGACAAGAAGGTGATGAACCAGGAACTAATGAACCTTTACAAGCTGTACAAGATAAACCCGTTGGGCGGCTGTCTCCCGATGGTTTTGCAGATTCCTGTATTCTTTGCGTTTTACAAGATGTTGTATCAGGCCATTGAACTTAGACATGCTCCATTCTTTTTGTGGATCAATGATCTGGCTGCCCCCGATCGTTTGTTCACCTTCGGCTTTAAAGTGCCGTTGATGTCACCGCCTTACGGGATCCCCGTGTTGACGCTTATTATGGGCGCATCCATGTTTTTTCAGCAGAAGATGTCTCCGCCGCCGGGAGATCCCACCCAGGCAAAGATGATGATGTTCATGCCAATCTTTTTTACGTTCATATTTATAAACTTTCCGTCAGGGCTTGTCTTATACTGGCTGGTAAACAACATCCTTTCGATGGTTCAGCAGAAGTACGTGACCCAAAAAACGGGTTAGTGACGGAGGTATTAATCCCATGTTGGCTAGCTATGAATTTGAGGGAAAGACAAAAGAAGCGGCTATAAAGAGCGCCTGTGAGGAACTGGGCGTCTCCGAGGGGAAACTTGAAATTGAGGTGCTTTCTTATGGCTCAACAGGAATATTCGGACTTGTGGGTGCCAAGAAGGCCCAGATAAGGGTTACCCTGCGGGAGGCCAAGAAAGCCAGAATCGACGAGGCGCGACCGAAACCCGTCAAAAAGGAAGACGAGGCGCGACCGAAACCTGTCAAAAAGGAAGACGAGGAGAAACCCGACCAAAAGGAAGACTTAGAGGCGGTTGCCGAGATAGCCCAAAAGACATCGGAGGAAATCATCTCTTATGTCGTAGATGACGCGACAGTCACTGTGGAGAAGTATCCTGATGTTATAAAGGTTAGAATAGACGCGGGCAATGCTGCAATCCTCATAGGGAAGCATGGAAGGACATTGGATGCCCTCCAATTCATCATTCGTAAGATTGTAAGGAAAAGGACCAACTCGAAGGTCCGTATTTCCTTTGATGTGGAAGGATATAGGGACAGACGAAAGGCTTCACTGACACAGATGGCCCTGCGTCTGGGAGAAAAGGTGAAACGTTCCGGCAAGCCAGCCACCATTAGCCCAATGAATGCCTATGACCGAAGAATTGTACATATTGCATTGAAAGAGGACACCTCGGTCAGAACACAGAGCAAGGGTGGCGGATTGTTTAGAAAGCTAGTCATCTTGCCACAGAAGAGAGCGAGATGACCTGCCCTCTGGGCACGATACGTTTGCGAAGCAAGCCGTGAGAGATACACTAAATCTTTGAACCCGGCTGGTTTTGTTCACCACAGGAACGACGCGTTAATAGGTTCAAGGAGCCCACAAGAAAGCAGGCGGCTTTTTTCGTACCTCGATTGCCCTCCTGAACAGGAGGTTGGTCGGACATAAACCCATAAAATCAGCAGGTTAAACACGTCCGGAATCTTTTGAGTGATGGATAGCGATACCATAGCCGCGGTTGCCACCCCTCCGGGAGCCGGTGGTATCGGTGTTGTGAAGGTTTCCGGGCCACGCGCTATTCCCATAACCATTCCGCTCCTGCACCCTCCAAGAGAGCTATCGCGCCTGAAATCCCACCGTCTTTATTATGGGTCTATCGTCGACCCCGAGACCGCAAAGACGTTGGACGAAGTCCTTTTTACGGTCATGAGGGCCCCTCATACATACACCAGAGAGGACGTGGTGGAGATCCAGGCTCACGGGAGCAGATGTGGACTTGGGGCAATCCTGGAAGTGGTCCTAAAACGAGGGGCGCGGCTGGCAGAGCCAGGAGAATTCACCAAGCGCGCTTTTCTGAACGGTCGCATCGATCTGAGCCAGGCGGAAGCCGTCATTGAAGTGGTCAACGCCCAGACCGAGGAAGGCCTGGAGCTGGCTGCAAGACAGTTGGAGGGTCACCTTTTCGAAACGATTGAGGCGATTCGAAGACCAATCGAGACCTTGCTTGTAGAGGTGGAGGCTGCCATTGATTTTCCGGAAGACGTTGAGGATATTATCCGTCCGGAGCTCTTCGCCCAGGGGATGACAGAGGATGTCGTCGCTCCCTTGGAGGCATTGCTTGAACACTATGATGAAGGGCATGTCTATCGGGAGGGCGTGGCTGCCACTATCATCGGGCGCCCCAATGTTGGAAAGTCGAGTTTGATGAACAGGCTCCTTGACAAAGAGCGTGCAATTGTCACCGCTGTTCCAGGGACTACACGCGATTTCATCGAAGAGACCGTGAATATCAAGGGGATTCCCGTGAGGCTTATCGACACGGCTGGCCTGCACCATACGGACAATCCTTTGGAAGCCGCGGGAGTCGAATTCACAAGAAAGCGACTAGACGAGGCAAATCTGGTTCTCTTTATGGTGGATTGCAGCATGCCCCTGAGCGACGAAGATGTGAGGATTTATGATCTTGTGCGTAAAAGAAAGACTATCTTGGTCATCAACAAGATAGATCTTGGAGATGAGGGTGTGGTTGGCAGGATCGTTGAGACCCTTCAGGGGCTTTCATGGGTTCAGATCTCTGCCCTGTATAATCAGGGGATTGAGGAACTGAAAGCTGCAGTGTTTGAACAGGTGACGCACCAGAGTGGACCCGCCGATCTTCCCTCAATTGTGCCAAACCTGCGGCACAAGATAGCGCTCGAAAAGGCCCTGACAGCCTCGGGGGATGCAGTCGAAGGCTTTAAGGCCCGACGCCCTGCAGAGTTGGTGGCGGTTGATCTTAAAGAGGCCCTTGACGCCCTGGGTGAAATCGTAGGGGTGATAACCACAGATGACATTCTTGATCAGATCTTCAGTCGCTTCTGCATCGGGAAATAGTCCAGACTTCGATTGTTTCACGTGAAACACTAAGCCCCCGTCCCCGTCTCATCCGTGGTCCTTAACCGCATATTCAATGGCCTCCCTTTTTAGAATGTCATAGTAGGTCAATATGTTCTGCACGTGGAAGACGGGTTCGCGTCCACGGCAATAACCAAACCTGCTGTTCTTATAGTACTTACGTTGTCGAAGCAGCGGCAGGGTCTTCGCTAATGAGGACCACTTGTTCGGGTCGAGGCTCCTCCTGGAAGCCAATCGACGGGCATCCAGGACGTGCCCCTTGCCCACATTGTATGCGGCAAGGGCAATGAGCGTTCTGTCCGGCTCGGGTGCCTTATCATACAAGTCGTGGAGTTGCCTTAAGTATCGGACGCCCCCCATGATGCTTTCTTTGGGGTTCAGTCGGTTGTTGACTCCCATTTCCTGGGCAGTCGGCAAGGTTAGTTGCATGAGCCCCCTCACCCCGGAAAAACTTTTTGCCCAAGGACTAAATTGAGATTCCTGATAGATAAGGGCTGCTACCAGCCGCCAGTCAAAGCCATAAAGGTCAGCGGCCTGCTTAATCGCCTTCTCGTACATAGGGAGGCGAGTCTCGATCCTTTCATGAAATCTCCTAATATCCAGATGGTCGAACGTTTCCGCACGGGCGAAATACCGGTTGTATATGCCCTTAAAGGTGCCATCTTCTTGAGTGGCCTCAAAGAACTCATTGATCTTGTTCAGGAGAGCCTTTTCACCCCTTTTCACAGCCCAACCCAGCGACTGGGGCTTCTCGATCGGAAATGCGATGCGTATGTCGGGATAATAGCGACGATTAAGAAGAGCCACATTTGAGTCGGCTATGGTGACTTCGACCTCGCCTTCTGCCACCGCCTCAATGAGTTCTTCCGTTAGAACGTCCCGGTGCGCCTTGATCCTGATATCGAGCCCGCCTTGTTTCAGTGTTCGCAGTCTTTCTTCGTAAGACGTTTCTTTCCGGACATGAACGGCCCTTCCTTCCAGGTCCTTGATAACCTTGATCGTTGTGTTTTTCTTATGGGTAATAACCATTTGTTTGACGGGCAAGTATTCCTTTGAAAAGTCCACAAATTTCAACCTGGAAGGGATGATGGTCATGCTTGCCGCGACAAACTCTCCGTCTCCCTTGTCAAGCGACGGGAGCAACCGGTCCCAGGATTCAGAGACCTTCACTTTCAATTCAACACCCAGGAAGTCGGCAAAGGCCTTTGCAAGGTCGTACTCAAAGCCCATGTCCTGATCCCTGTAGGTGTAGTAACAATGTGCGTTGTTACGGGTTATGACAGTAATCGTGCCCGATTCCAGGATTCTTTCCAGGGCCCTATTCTTGCCGCAAGCGGCCAGGCACAACAGGCCCACGAAAGACAAGACCAAGAGTCTTCTCCGGGACACGGCGGGGATTCGGCAAACGCCCGAAATACACCTCAAAGGGGTCATCCACAACATTCTATTCTTCCGTCTTTACGGTTACGTAATACTGCTGGTTTCCTCGCTGTATGAGGAGGGCCGCAGATTCCTTATGACGATTCTTGATCACTGCCTTTTTGAAATCGTGGAGTGTCTTCACTTCCAATTCATTGATTCTGCGAATCACGTCGCCGGGACGAGCATTTATGCGATCGAGGTAAGAACCGGGCCGGATCCGCGTCAACATCACACCGTCCTTGGCTGCTATGTCATGCTTAAGACGCGCTGCGGTAGAGATTTCCTCCACACGCACGCCAAGAGACGTATAGGCCAAGTTTTCTGCCAGCTCTTCCGGAAATGTACGGGAACGAACCTGAAAAGTGTGCGTTTTTTCACCCCTCCGTGCGGCTACGGAAATGACGTCTCCGGCGGCATAGTCAGCAACAATGGCATGGTAGGTCTCCCTGGAAGTCACACGCTTTTTTCCTATGGCAGTCACCACATCACCCGATTGCAGGCCGGCTTCCCGGCCGGGACCGTCATCTGCCACATCGGATACGAGCACACCCTCAGCTTTGGGAAGGCTGAAATACCGGGCAAGCTTTGGGTCGAGATCCTGAACGGTCAAGCCGAGCCATGGGATGTGTATTTCTCCGTACCTGATGAGATCATCCACGACTCGCTTGGCTTTGTTGATGGGTATCGCAAACCCGATCCCCTGGGCCTTTGAATAGATGGCGGTATTGATGCCGATAAGGTCGCCATTGATATTCAAAAGGGGGCCTCCGCTATTGCCGGGGTTAATCGAGGCGTCGGTCTGGATAAAATCCCGATACGTGCGGTTTTCAGCCTGGATCGAACGGTTCAGGGCGCTGATGACTCCCGTGGTGACCGTATTGGAGAACCCAAATGGGTTGCCAATGGCAATCACGGTTTCTCCAATCATGAGATCATCCGAGTTGCCCATCTGAATAGCCGGCAACGGCTCTTTTGACTGTATACGAAGGACGGCCAAGTCGAAATCCGGAGCAGCGCCTACCAGCTCGGCCTCAAGTTCGCGCTCATCTCTCAGCAAGACTGTAATCTTGGCGCTTCTGGCAATGACATGTTCGTTCGTAAGGATGTACCCGCGGGTTCCATCGATGATGACGCCCGAGCCCAGGCTGTTACGCTTGTAACGTCTTTTGTAGTTGGGTTCGAAGAAGTCCTTGAAGAAGGAATCAAAGAATGGATCAACGTCAAAGTCAAAGAAGGGGTTGGAGCGTTTGACGACCTCATATTCACTGCTGATATTGACCACCGCGGGACTCACGTCTTTTACCGCCTTGACCACGGCGTTCTCCCGGGGAACGTCGGCAGGTAATGTTCGGACGGGCAAAAGAGTGGTAAGGACAAGTGCCGCAAACGCGACGACTGCGAGTCTGACAATAGAAGGGTTTCTATGAGGCATCTCTCTTTCCCGTTTGAATATGATCTTGTTTTTTACCGAATGCGGGTTATACTAACACCTTAATTGAGCGAAAGTTCAGGATGTCCCAGATCCAAGGCGTCACAGGGTGAGGCTATAGTAAGGCTATGCCGAACCCTTGACAACGCAGGAGATGGGGTGTCATGAGCTTTCCCGAAGGGTAAATAAAAATGAAGAAGAAAAACGAAAACCATATTTCACTGATAGAAGTGATACAAAATTTCCAACAAAGCCAAAAAAGTTGTTTAATCTTAATATGACCCAATGTTTCTTCATTTTGTTTACGCTCGATTGAGGTAACGTAAGGTGTTTGTAATGCGATTCGTAACGAACAGCAAGCCCATACATTAACAACGAAGCCATGCGTCGTCAATCTTTGCAAGAAATATACCAGCTGATCCGACACCCAAGCCACTACCTGGGTAACGAGATCAATGCAATCCGAAAGGCACCTGAAAATGTGCGCCTCCGTTTTGCATTGGCCTTTCCAGATCTGTATCAGGTGGGAATGAGCTACATGGGAATTCCGATCCTTTATAATATCCTGAATGCCCGTGAAGAGATCGCCGCAGAAAGGGTATTCGCACCAGGGGTCGACCTCGAGGAAAGGTTGCGGGAAGACAGGGTTCCCCTCTCTTCGCTTGAAAGCGGCACCCCCATTTCAAATTTTGACATCATAGGTTTCAGCCTGTTGTACGAGCTAAATTTTACCAATGTTTTGACTATATTAGACCTATCCGGGATACCGTTTTATGCCGGGGACCGCAACCCTTCCCATCCCTTTGTGGTTGCAGGTGGTCCCTGCACGTTCAATCCTGAGCCCTTGGCTGATTTCTTCGACGCCATGGTGGTAGGGGATGGCGAGGAAGTAGTTCTGGAACTGACAGAAGCCTGGCTCGAGTGGAAAGATGCCGGAGGTGACCGCGAAGCGCTTCTTAGGAGATGGTCAAGGATAAAGGGCGTTTATGTGCCGTCTTTCTTTGAGGCAGATGTCGATCCTCAAGGGTTTCAGGTGGTAACGGCCCGATTTCCCGATTATGAGGCTGTGCGCAAGGCCCTGGTTCCCGACCTTGACCGGGTACCTTATCCAGACTGCCCAATAGTTCCTTTTGGGAAGCCGGTGCACGACCGTGTGAGCATTGAGATTTGCCGGGGTTGTACAAGGGGCTGCCGGTTCTGCCAGGCCGGGATCATCTATCGGCCTGTG
This sequence comes from Desulfobacteria bacterium, assembly GCA_040326175.1. GTDB lineage: Bacteria > Desulfobacterota > Desulfobacteria > Desulfobacterales. The sequence continues at coordinate 16,039 of JBEQLC010000002.1, forward strand.
CGGGAAAGGTCGCCCGATGTAGTCCTTTCCCTGGCAGAGCGGGCACTGAAGAACACCGGCTACGAGGATCTTTCGCTGCTCTCGCTTAGCGCGGGTGACTATAGTGCCATACAGGTTCTCATGGAAAGGCTGATGAACCGATGCGCGCCAAAAAAGATCGCCGTTTCCCTTCCCTCCCTTCGGGTTGGAAGTCTGACCGAGTCGCTAATGGCCCAGATCAAGCGTGTTAGGAAGACGGGCTTTACGGTGGCCCCAGAAGCAGGAAGCCAGCGCCTCCGTGACGTGATCAACAAAAACATCACCGAAGAAGATCTGGAGGAGACGGTCCAAAACGCCTTTGGGCTGGGGTGGCAGCTCATCAAGCTCTACTTCATGATCGGTCTTCCCACGGAAACAGAAGCCGACTTAGAGGGGATTGTCTCGCTGGTGAGGAGGCTTCAGAAAATTCGTTCGCCGGGCAAGCGCGGCGGCAATATCACCGTGAGTGTCTCCACCTTTATTCCCAAGGCCCATACGCCCTTCCAGTGGTGCACCCAGATGTCAATGGATGAGAGCCGAAGAAAGATTCACATGCTTCGAAGCAAGCTCCAGGGCCGTGGCCTTCGCTTCAAGTGGCAGAACCCTGAAATGAGCCTCCTTGAGGGGCTCTGGGCAAGAGGCGACAGGCGGTTGAGCCGTTTGTTGGTCAAGGCTTATGAGTTGGGGTGCCGTTTTGATGGCTGGAGCGAACACTTTGGGTTCAACCGATGGCAAGAGGCGATTGAGGCCTGCGGCGTGGACATCGACTTCTATACATCGCGGGTCCGTGATCTTTCTGAACCCCTTCCCTGGGATCACATTGACACGGGGGTGTCCAAAACGTTTCTGAAGCTGGAGTGGGAAAAGGCCCTTGAGGGGAGCGAAACGCCGGATTGCCGGGATGGGGAATGTCATCTTTGCGGCGTGTGTGACTTTGAAACCACAAAACCCGTGACCCATGAGGCAGGCGCGGGTGTCCGGGCTGCCGGGGGGGCACCCGTAAGAAAGGTTGAGGGGCCGTTCAAGAAGCTTCGCATCTCATATGCCAAGCGCGGCTCGGCCCGCTATTTCGGGCATTTGGAGCTGGTCAAGATCTTCGTGCGGGCCTTCAGTCGCGCCCGGATTCGCTTGAGATTTTCAGAGGGGTTCCATCCCGCCCCAAAGGTTTCCTTTGAATCAGCCCTTCCCGTGGGGACGGAGAGCCTGGCGGAGCACTTCACAGTCCAGGTGCCACTGCATGTTTCACGTGAAACAGTAATGAGGCGTCTCAACAAGGAGCTCCCGGAAGGACTCACAATTACTGCCTGCAATACGGCTGATCGGACTTCGTCAGCGGCAGGACCGAAGCTTGCTCGTTACACGGTAACTCTGAAAGAGGGCGCTTTTTCAGAAGCCGAGCTTAAGAACTTCTTGGACAAAGAAGCATGGCCTTTCATTAAGACGAACCGAAAAGGGCGAGCCAAGACGATTGAGTTGAAGTCTGTTGTCAAAAAACTCACGCTCCCCTCCCCGGAAAAAGCCGAAATAATCCTGGAGGAGAAGCCAGGCAACAGCGTCCGGCCGGCCGATGTTCTATCTTCTGTTTTTGACCTGCCCGAAGAGGTCCTGAAACTGGCCACCATTATCAAAGGCCCTGCCTCCATAAGTAATTGATATGGTAGGTTTCTGGTCACAGTTTCATCCACTTGACCCTTGCTTAAAACTGAAAAGCGGGACAGAACGCGGAAGGATGCGAAAATAAAGAGGATTGTTTCAATCACCGTATTGCGGGTTTCGTGGTGGCCCTAAAAGCGGTTCTGGTTGTCGCTTTGCTGAATCATACGCTGAACCCGTGCGATAGCATCCGCGTAAAGCGTCTTGTCTCCATAGCTGGCTGCTTTTTCATACAGGTCTATTGCCGTCCTGAGATTTTCCAGGTCCCCAATGCTTTCGTGGGCTACACCAAGATTATAAAGAGCTGTTGCGCTGGTGGGTTCGCTTGAAATTACTTCCTGCCATAGTTCTATGGCATCTTCCCAGTCTCCGTCCCTTGCCAATGCCACCCCACGTCTGACCTTTCTGTTGCCACTCTTGTCGAATTTGACCAGGCCTGCTACCTTCATTCGGGAGAGCTTAGCTACGAGCCTGGTGGCTATCTTGGCTGAAAACTCATCCATTGTGGCAGCGGGAGTTGGGATTTCGCCTGGTTTATGGTTCGTAGAAGCATGCGACTTGTCTCCACCAATCTTGTCATTGTAGTTTTCCTCAAGGGCTCCCGCGGCAGCGATCCGGCCGGTGTCCATTTCAAACACCCTGTAATCGATTGTGAGAGAGGCCTGTCGGATGACATACGGTAGCGATCTGATGACAGTGCGTTTTATCTCCACTTCAACCCACTGGCCGTGTATGTTCTTCTCCTTCTTATAATAACCCGTCCCTTCCTCCACTTGAACCTGATCCGTGCCATGAGTATCATTCACGGCACCGGTCACACGGGCTCCTATCACCAGATCGGCGTGGAGAGCCTCTGTTATGTACAAGGCCTTTGCACCTTCCACCATGTCATAGGAGATTTCATCCAGGACAGGATACGCGGCCGTGTCCAAGGAATTGAAATACCGCACGTCAGCCAGCCTATTGTGAATATGATGCCGGACAGTTTCCCCGTACTGCCCATCGAACTTGAGGAGGGCTACGTCACGGATACCCTCCCAGCCAACCCCAGCAGGTGTGATGCCGGGCACCCTCGGTCCCGGGGCGCAGCTCAAGCATGTTGTCATAGCAAGAATTACTAATACAAGGCGGTATGAATTCACCTTAAGAGGTCTTTTCAACATAGTATTTTTCTTCGTTCAGAAAGAGAAAGAATCGACCAGTTTCAGGCTCTTCCTGAAAATACTGAGCAAGTTGGTAGTAACCGGGTCGGGAGAAACGGGCCTTGAACTTTCCATTCCGTAGCTTGCAGTAAAGGACGTGGCCAGGACCAATCGAAAGGGTTTTCGGGTCAAGGTCTTCCTCACTATCGTCCGTGAAGCGGAGGACAAAGCGGTCCTCTTCTCCATGAGAGGGGCCAGACACGAAGTCTGTTCTGACGATGACATGCGGCGTGTCCTCAACATCCAGATGGCACACCTGGTCTTTAAACGTGATAATGTATCGCCCCTCGTCATCCAAGTCGAGAGACCTGTAAAAAAGGGCAACAAGCCCGCGGTCAATAATAGGAGCACCATTGTGGAACCAATTTCCCTCCTTATCCACATGGATCATACATGGAGGGATCTCATTGTATCCACGGTTCTTGTCTTCTCCTGCAGACATTTTGCTTTACTTTATGGACTCGGAAAAAGTCAATAAAGAGACGGCACAGCAAAAAGCTTCAGATGCAAGGCGCGCGAATATTGAGGAATGAGGCGTACTTACAGTACGTCGCAATGACGAAAGATGAAGCGCAACGCCGCAGATGGACTTTTTACAAAGCCGTCTCATTTGCTTTCGAGAATCAATGTGACCGGTCCATCATTGACCAGAGACACAGCCATCATGGCCTGGAACTGACCAGTGGCAACCGAGATTCCCTTCAGCTTTACTTGATAGACAAAATAATCGTATAGCCTTTCAGCCTTTTCCGGAGGGGCTGCCTGAACAAAGGAGGGGCGCCTACCCTTGCGGCAATCCCCCAGGAGGGTAAATTGGGAGACTATCAGCATCTCGCCACCCGTATCAACGAGCGAACGGTTCATTTTGCCATCAGCATCTTCAAAGATCCTGAGGTATGCGATCTTGTCTGCCAGGTAATCAGCATCCTTCTCCTCGTCAGAACGGGAAATCCCCAGTAGCACAAGAAGGCCCGGGCCGATACGCCCTACGGCCTGATCGTGAACATGAACCTCGCACTCTGTTACTCGCTGAACCACCGCTCGCACTTGATACTCCTTGCTCTTGAAATAGAGCATATTCTACTTTGGGAATATACCCGTCAACACTGTGGGGTTATCATCTATCCCGATTTGCTGCAACAAGTAATGTGAGAGGCTCTGCGCCAACAGCTAATTGTGCCTATATGTTCAAGTAATTATAGTAATTCTCATAAGTATGTTCCGTTTTGAACCATTATGATTGCCGCAAACGGAACATGTTTTTGAGAACCGCTCTAAACCTGAACCAGCATGGCTGGAAGGTTATTGAGGATGTAGCGTGCTTTGCGATTTCACAACGGACAACAATCAACACTCTCTATGCTACCTCATGCCATTGTTGGATACTCGTAAAGTACAGCCCTATCTTTATTTTTGCGGTGTCAATCCCATTCGCCTTTGCCAGCATGGTCTGATAGGCTCTAAGCTGAGGCCGGTAATGTTGGACCTCCCCTTTGACGAATTCAGCGGCACCCTGCCTTGCTGTCGGCCGTGAAGTCTTGAAATCAACAATCCACCAGAGGTCTTTGTCTTGCCTCACAAAGTCGAGAATACCGGCTTGGATCGTGCCCTCCCGTTTGATCGCCTCTATGGCGAATTCACTTTCCCCGTCACGACACTTTCGGTCAAGCAGCCATTGGAAAAAAGGCTTCTTCAGGCAGGCCCGTACTTCATCTTCAATCTCTTGGGCTACGGCCATTGCCATGTCTGGGCTAATCCCCTCCGCAGCCACGGCCGTGGCGATCCTTTCGGTTTCCGGAAGCGCTCCCTGTCGCCACAGGGTCTCAATAAGCCGATGGGTTATGGTGCCCCTGACGACAGCATGCGCTGCTGGTTCGCTTTCGCCCTTTCCAGTATCTTGTTCATACATTGAAGCATCCACGAGTTCCGAGGGTGCTTCAATCAGATAAGGCAGCGGCTGAGGCTCAAACGGGGCAGGGGCTGGCAGGGGCTGCATCTGCTGACTCTCTTCCCGGGTAACAACAGGATCAGGGGGATTCAAAAAGGTAGAGATCAGCTTCTCATCTTGATCAGTTGTGTCTGTCAAAACCCAGGATAGAGGCGATTCCTTGCGGGCACTTAGCCCGCTTTTGTTATGCCTTGCAACGCCGCTTAAGAAGAGTTCCCTCCTGGCACGTGTTATCCCCACGTAGAGGAGTCGCCTGGCCTCGCCTATACGGCGACCATTGGCCAAGCGCTTCAATACGGGATAGCCGGGCTCGGGTTCACCCAGCCTTCGGTCCGGTCCCATGGCAATCAGCGGGAGTCCCTCTGGTTCTGAAGATCGTTCCAACAGATACGGTGGGGGCTGGGATACCGCAAGGGGCGGCCAATCAAGAAAGGGGAGAAAGACCACATCAAACTCGAGACCCTTGGCTGCATGAACGGTCATCAGATCCACTGGAGCTCCAGTGGCATCCGGGGCCTCAGGGGCATAAAGGGTCTCGAGGGCCAAATCGAGACGTAAGAGGGTCTCCTCGGGAATCCCTGCGTCAATGGATTCCAGAACCTCGAGGAACAAGCGACAGTTTGCTACACCTTCGGGGCCGAATCGGGCGGCCACTCTTTCAGGACCGTCAAGGGCCATCCATACATCTCGAACCACTTCGGCCAGAGGATCCCTCCCCACCCGTCGGCGGCCCAAATCGAGAGCATCCAGTATTCGCCCTATCTCGGGGTATTCCTTGGCAATAGGCTTAAGCTTCTTGGACCAGGCAGGCGCGGGCATGCTGGCGATCTTCAGCAACAAGGGAGAGTTGACCCAGGCCCACGGAGACCGCACTAAGGACGCCCAGGCCAGATCATCGTGGGGCCGGCACAGGGCAGTGGCCATTTGATAGAGGTGCATGACCTCGGTTTGTTCTGCCACCTTGAGCCCTTCCTTCACTCGCACAGCCAGGCCGATCTTTCTGGCGGCATTAAGGTAAAGGGGCAATCGGTTTCGAGTGAAAAGCAGTACTCCGATGCTGGTCCCGGGCGATCTTTCCACGACGTTCCGAACGGCTCGGGCCAACCATTGGGCCTCTGCTTCTGCCGGGGAAGAGACCGAGCTGTCCTTAAAGAAGATATTCAGAGATACAGGAGGGTCCTGCGGAGTGTCTTGGTTTGGGAGTTGGGGATGGGCCGTTGATGGCTGAAAAGGGACTTCATCGAAGGCGGCCTTTGGATCGGCCATCACGGTGCGGCCAAAAAGCTGGTTTGCCCATCGGACAAGCATTGGTTGCGAGCGAAAATTTGCTTCAAGCTTTATCTTAGTCACCGGGAGAAGCCCCTGACCTGAAACAGGTATACCCTTTCTTGCTTCAAGAAAAAGTCGCACTTCGGCTTTACGGAAGGCATATACAGACTGCTTGGGATCTCCCACCAGAAACAAGGTGCGACCGTCACCAGGGGTCCATCCGGCACATAAGCGTTGGATCAGGGTCCATTGACTTCGGCTGGTGTCCTGAAATTCGTCCACGAGGAGCTGCTGAATACGGTGGTCCAGGAAAAGCTGCAGGTCACTGGGGGAATCCTCGCCCAGGGTTCTGAGAGCCGCCCGTTCCAGTCCCACGAAGTCGAGTACGTGCTGCTGCCGACATTTTGTTTCGTATGTGGTTATTGCGCGGGCGACCAGTATGATCAGGTCGGCCAAAGCATCTATGTCGGTCAGAGATACATCCTGCCCGGGGAGATTTTTCAGGTCGCAAAGCAAACGGGTTACCCTAACGGGGAGGTCTCGTACTTGTCTTCCCCATGGCCCTTTGGCAAATCCTTTGTAAAAGCCACCCGTAGCAGGACCGGTCTGTTGGCGGGGCCTCCCGTCCTTGGTGGTCAAGACTTCGGCCATGGCCTTCCAGACCGACAGGTCGCTCCATGCCGCTCCAGGAAGATGTTCAGGGAGGGTATCGGCATTTGGGGAGCCCTTCTCCTTGAGGTGACGCTGAAAAGATTCCCAATCCTGACATAGAGATGTGGAGCCAGAGGCTTCAGACGCCTCCTTGAGAAATCCCTCTACAACACCTCCGATACGCTGGGTGAGGACGGCCCCAAACTCGTCCAGGTTTGGGGAGGCTCCAAGGGCTTCGACAAGATCGGAAAAGAGGTCTCTTCTTTTTACCAAGTCTCTTAGCTCATCCACCAGCGCGGGGAGGCGGTTATTCAGACGCAGGAGGCGGTTTTCAAACGCCGTGCGCTCAGGGGTTCCTTCGGGCATGGAGACAACAGCACTAATCATATTCCGAATCGATTCATCCAGAACCGGCCCCTGTTCCTCTTCGTCAATGACCATGCTTTCTGGTGGCACCCCGGCTTCCAGAGGGGCCCGTTTGACCAAGGCGTAGCAGAAGCCATGAAAGGTCGTCACCTGGAGTCCCTCCGGGGAAAGCAAGAGGAAACGGTGCGCTTCGTGATGCTTGAGGGCCTTTCTGGCGTTTTTCAGCAAACCCGCTTCAAGGTCACTGGAAGGCGGCAGCCCGGAGTGCGCCTTCTGTAAAACGGCTCCTATGCGGGTCTTCATCTCGCCTGCTGCCTTGTTTGTGAAGGTGAGGGCGAGGATCTCGTGGGGATGTCTTACACAGCTCAAAAGCTTTATGAACCGCGCCACAAGGAGCATGGTTTTGCCGGAACCAGCCGGGGCCTCCACATGATGGCTCTGGGTTATGTCAAGTGCAAGCTCTCTGGCCTCGTTATCCGGGGGCAGATTCAGGTGGTCCTTCATGCGCAAGCCTATTTGAGGGAAAACATCTCCCTTTCTATGTCTTCCGGATCGGATGCGTTGTACAAGACAATATTCTTCAGATGAATGTAGCTGTCCAGGTCCATGGAATCAAAAACAATCCCCAATCCGGTTTCATCCTGACGTGTAATCACGCCCTTTATATTCAGGGCAAGCCTTGTGGATGTGCCCGTGAGTAAAATCTCCACGTCACACGATGTCCCCGCGGGAATCTTTTTTTCGGTGTTAACGAAGATTCCCTTTATGCTGATGTCTTCCGAGTTCGCCTCTGTCACGATTTCTGACTCTTCTGTCTTCACGATGACCTGGGTCGTAAATTGAACCCTCGTCTTTTTTCTTCTCTCCTCATCCATCTTTCTGACCCCCCTCACCCTTTGTGTCTCAACGCATGAATTCGTTTCTGTTGCAGAGGGGCCTGTAAGGGCAGTACAGGCAAGCATTCTCCTGTTTGGCGCCCCCTGAGACAGGGT
>JBEQLC010000300.1:0-1918 GCA_040326175.1 Desulfobacteria bacterium
CAGGGGACGTCCATAACTGATAACGCAAAGAGCATGGCGTCGTTCGACCACGAGGCTCTCGACGGGCATGGCGAAAAGAAGATAGCTAAAAGCATCTGGTTGCTGGTTTCTGGATACTCGATGCTGCGGGAAAAGGGGCACAAATACTATTGCAAGGAGGAGGAGAGATGAGTGAGATAAGACTTATTACCTGCATAGTGGTGAAGGGTAAGGGTGATAGCCTTATAAGCGAGGCAATGAATGCCGGAGCTCAGGGGGCCACATACTTTACTGGCATGGGAACCGGGATACGCCAGACCTTGGGGCTTAAGATAGTCCCGGAAAAGGATATCATCTTCCTTGTCACCAAGGGCGAGCAGACCAATGATGTTCTTGAGGTGGTGAAGAAGAGCGGCAACCTTTTTGAACCAGGGGAGGGGTTCGTCTTTGTAACCAAGATTGAAAGTGCCTTTGGTTTTATAGAGGATTACCCGGATAGCTGAAAGCATCTGGGACGCAATTTTGGGGACATCCATGACATATGGACATTCGTGAAAAAGGGATGCCCCCTGCCGGCTCCTCATAATGGTTCAAAACGGCACATACTTATGAGAGTTACTATAGAACGACCTCTCTTGATTCGAAATTATCCTTTTAACAAAGCTGAAAATATCCAAATATTCTATTGACTTTGTCTGAATATAGGAATATAAGGAAACAAGTTTATCGGAAAACAAGGAGAAAAGGAAATGCTCGCAAAGCTTACCGCAAAGAATCAGATCACTATTCCAAAGAAAGTTGTTGAGCAACTCCCTGATGTGGAATATTTCGATGTGGAACTGAAGGACGGAGTGGTGGTGCTCAAACCGTTGCGCGTGTACGATACGGATTTGGGGCAAATTAGATCCAAGATAAAGAGGCTTGGGCTGAAACCTGATTGTGTGGCTGAAGCAGTAGAATGGGCAAGGTCAAAGTAAAGCGCGTCGTTATCGACACGAATGTGGTGGTCTCTGCCTTTTTGTTCGGAGGTGAGCCGGGTGGGCTTATCCCTTTGTGGAAAAGCGGCCGCATTAACCCGCTGGCATCCAGGGAAATAGTTGACGAATACCTCCGAGTCTTGACATATCCCAAATTTGAGCTAACCCCAGAAGAGATTAACTTTATTCTGTACCAAGAAATGTTGCTCCATTTTGAGATTGTCAGGGCAAAGCCTGGCCCCGTGGTCGTACGAGATGATCCTTCGGACGACAAGTTCATACGCTGTGCCGAGGCCGGCAAGGCAAAGACAATCATTTCTGGGGACCGGCACCTGGTCCGTTTGAAATCCTTCCGCACCATAAAAATTCTGACTCCTGGCCAGTTTTTGAAGGAGCTGTAAAGGGCAGAGCGCCAGGCGTCGTTCGACCACGAGGCTCTCGACGGGCAAGGAAGATACAGGGAGGAGGAAAAATGGCAGAAACCAGCTCACACAAAGCAACTGCCGAACGGATTGCAAAGAGATTCAATACTAAATACAACCCTATGGAAGGGCCCGATATTGTTACCGTACAGGCAGCGGTGAAAGTAGAGGCCCCTGATGCTGTAAAAGACGGCATAAAAAAACTTCAAGGCTACCAGAAGCGCGTATACATTGCTGGAACGAACAAACGGGCCGTCGAAATGGCTCTAGAAGCGACTCAAGACACGACAGTGGGAGTAATGGATAATCAGGGCAGAATAATCAAGTCGTCATCGAGGAGACGAAAGATAAAATAGCGCGCCGTTGTGAAGCAGGAGTGGGTCAAAACGAGGAATGGTCTGTGGAGACGATTGACAAGCCATCTCATAAATGCGTCTAAGTCCCCTTGGCGGCGTTACGGGTCGGCTCAAAATGCTCATCCCGCCTGACGGCGGGACTGCGTGCCGCCCCGCGTTTGCTGAGAACCTTCATATTAGAAAT
>JBEQLC010000301.1:0-1909 GCA_040326175.1 Desulfobacteria bacterium
GCCGATTAACTCAACACAAATAATGGTTTTTCGTATAGACGTATCCCAGTGAAAGTAGAGTTAGCATATAAGCGATACTAGTCGATCGAGGACTTGATTGTGCTCATTCATTAGATAGGCTAAAATACCTGATCTAACAAGGCAAGTACCGTCGCTCCGTGAGCTTTATGCATAAAGAATAGAAAGATTCGATCAAGTCAACAGGAGGTGACCTCGTGGAATGCAGGAAGGTAATAGCTTGTTTATTAACGCTACTGCTCACCACAGTACTGTTTGCCATCAGTGCCGGGGCCCAAGGCCTAACCTCGGGAGAAGCCAAGACGCCTACAACAGCAAAGGCGGGCTATTCGCTTGAAGAGGATATCGCCAAGAATCCCCTCAAGCCACCAGATACCTCCAGCCCGCGGGCCACGCTGCGAAGCTTTCTTCAAAGTATCAACGGGGCCTATACCGTGTTAATGGATGCGCATCGGAAAAACATGAAAGCTCCCGGGCTGTTCACCTCAGAATCGATTGAGCAAATGGAAAGACAGGCCGGAACACTCCTACAGCGCGCCGCATATTGCCTCAACTTGAGTGGGGTTGAGGATGACCTTAAGCAGTATGTAGGTTACGAGGGAGCCATCCTACTCAAGGAGGTTCTCGATCGGATTGAGCTTCCGCCTATTGAAGAGATCCCCGACGCCAAGGCCATAGAAGTTGAGGAAGAACGGGAAAAAGTAGTGGAATTGAATCGCTGGAGCATACCCAATACGGCAATCATTATCGCCAGGGTTGAAGAAGGTCCCCGCAAGGGTGAATTTCTGTTTACGCCCAAGACGGTTGCCCGGATAGGTGAGTTCTACGAGAAAGTGAAAGACCTTCCCTACAAGCTCGACACCCTTATAAGCCATGACTTCTATGAGTTCTATGTAACCACTCCCGGGGTGCTGCTGCCTCCAAAGTGGAGCCGATGGTTACCTGCCGGGTCAAACGCCATGTACCGCGGCCAGACCGTCTGGCAATGGTTCTCGCTGGTCGTTTTGCCGCTCGCTGCCTTGCTGGTTGTTTGGATGCTCGTTCGGTGGTGGCATCGAGGGAGTGCCGAGCTTTCTCCTGGAAAAAGGTCTACAGGATGGATTGTGGTCGTCTTAGTTGCCGTGGTGACGGTCATACTGGTCAAGTATGTCCTCGACGAGCATGTCAATGTTACCGGATCGCTGCTCACATTTGTCGATCATACACTGCAAAAAGTTTTCATACTCTTGTTGGCTGGCTTAGTCATATGGGAGTTTATGAAAGGTCGAATCCGTCGCAGTATTAAAGAAGAAGTATCGGAAGAAGAAAGTTTCGGGGAAGAAATGGGCGTCGGCGGCTCCAGGGCTGAAACCGCGCTCTTGCTGCTGCGTAAATTTTTTATGGCCGTAGTGATCGTTATCGTTTTCCTGCTTCTTCTCTCGTCGATGGGTATTAATATCGCCCCTCTGCTTGCAGGTGCCGGTGTGATTGGCCTGGCCATTGGTTTCGGTGCCCAGACCCTGGTAAAGGATATTATCTCAGGGATTTTCTTCCTTCTTGATGATGCTTTCCGGGTGGGAGACTATATTGAGACTGGCGGAATGAGGGGCACAGTTGAACATATTTCGGTGCGCTCCCTCAGACTCCGTCACCATCGGGGGCCTCTGATTACGGTTCCTTTCGGCGATATGCAATCGGTGAAGAATTTCAGCCGTGATTATATCGTCATGAAGTTGGCATTCAGGGTCCGTTACGACACTAATGTGGAGAAGGTTAGGAAGATTGTAAAAAAGATAAACAAAGAGATACAAAAGGATAAGGAACTGGGCCGAGGCTTGCTGGGTAAGATTAAGTCTCAGGGTGTCAGGGAGATGGACGACTCAGCGATGATTATGCGGGTGAAGTTCACGTC
>JBEQLC010000302.1:0-1879 GCA_040326175.1 Desulfobacteria bacterium
CTTCGCTTGAGTCATCCGCTACCTTTTGACCGTCCTCATAGAGATGGTGGCAAACATTACATTCTTCAATCTCTGCTGTTTCGTTGTGTTGATCATGCTGAAAAACAGCAGCAGGCCTCTGGTGATCCGCAAAGGCGCCAGCTTGTAAACTCACAATATCTTCCTGGGCATAGGCAGGCACAAAGCAGAACAAAGAGACCAGAACCGCCATTCCTATATACAGAGCTACCACCCTTTTTCTCATTCCTAACCCCCTTTTAAAGAACAGCTCAGTTTCTCCTATATTCTTATCACACCACCGAGATCTTGGTGGGCGTCGGACTAACCCTCTTCTCCATGCTCTTCTTTGGGCTTCAAGTTGTCGGGGAGATCCCAGACTTGTGGAATAATCGTCTTGAAGTGTACCACCTCTATGCCCAGATCGTACTCCTTATTCAGATCCTTTATTTGGTCGTAACAATTATGGCATGGTACAACCAGCATCTCGGCACCGGTCTCCTTGATCTGCTCTGCCTTGACCTTGCCGGATGCCATCCGCCTTTTCCTGTACTCAGGCCCCATGGGGATGTAACCACCGCCGCCGCCACAACAATGATTATACTCTCGGTTGACAGCCATATCGCGAAAGTCAGTACATAGCTCGTTCATCAGAAACCTTGCTTCTTCCCAGAGCCCTCCGCTTCGGGAGATATTGCATGGATCCTGATAAGTAACCGGTTTGGTTATCTTCTTGGCAGGATCAAGCTTTATCTTGCCTTCTTTGATATAATCATGGAAGACCTGCACACTGTGAATGACAGGAACTGGAGGCTGACCACCAGGTAACCCCAACCAGTAAGGCGCTTCGAACCGAAGCGACCGGTAAGGGTGGCCTCATTCCGAGGTGTAAATCTGTTTACACCCCAACTTCTCTGCCGCGTCATAACAAAGCTTGGCTGCGTGGGCCATAATCTTTGCGTGACCAGCAAACATCCCGAGATTGGTCATATCCCAACCCATGCTGGGGAAGGTCCAGTTTTCGCCGCCAGCTTGAAAGATCATGGCTGCCTCGGCGATGTCCTGGGGATAATACTTGACCTCCCGGGCATTCAGAACATACAGCGTGTCGCACCCCTCTTTGTCTACGGGAATCTTGAGGCCCGGCATCTCCTCTTCATTTTCTTCCTCCATCCACACGCAGGTCTCAACCATGTCCTCCGTGGTGATCGCCATTTGGTTCCCAAACTCCAAATGGTTCTTGGCGGCTTCCATGAGCGCCGGCGGGGCAAGCCCCTGTGAGCAACAGATACCCCGCACTGCTGCTATCATAACAGCCAAATCTATGCCATGCGGGCAATACAAGGAACATCGACGACACGCAGTGCAATCCCCGTACGCTATGTCGGCAATCTTCTCGAGCTCTGCCCGGGTAACGTTGCCGTTTTGCTTATAAAGCTTTCCAAGGGTATTGATGACTTTATAAGCTGGCATGTACTTCGGGTCTTTGTCGTGGGCTGTATAGAAGAAGCAGCTGTCTGAGCAATAGCCGCAGTGTGCGCAGATATCCAGCCACGTCTTGAACCGGGCTCCCTTGAAAAAGGCCAGCCTCTCCCTGATAAAATCAGTGTCAATAGCGGGTTCTGCCATTTTTGACCTCCTAATATGTGTGGTTTAACGCTAATATCCTTCAAATGCTGTCATGCTATCTTTTTTCTACCAGGTTTTGGCCCCTCTCCTCTGACCCATTTCACTCCCTATGTGGGCTCTGGTGAAAAAGAACAGAACCATGTGCCCTAATTTTGTAAAGGGTATGGCAACCAGCATGATTTCACCGCACAGGATGTGGATGATTAACATGGTTTTGTAGTCAAGCAACCACTGATGGTAGGCAAAATAGCCG
>JBEQLC010000303.1:0-1779 GCA_040326175.1 Desulfobacteria bacterium
TGGTAGCTTTGGTCGGCGAGAATGGTTCGGGCAAAACCACACTCGTCAAACTGTTGTGCCGATTATATGACCCGATCAACGGCACCATCGCCCTGGACGGAATAGACCTGCGCCAGTTTGAGACAACAGCGCTTAGGCGCGAAATCAGCGTCATCTTTCAAGACTATGTGCAATACCATATGACAGCCCGGGAAAACATCTGGTTCGGCAATATCGAACTCCCGCGCGACCATGAACGGATTGCCACGGCTGCCCGTCATGCCGGCGCTGATGACCTTATTACCAGGCTGCCCAAAGGGTACGAAACCATGCTGGGCAAATGGTTTGAGGATGGCGAGGAGCTTAGCATCGGCGAATGGCAGAAGGTGGCCCTGGCACGAGCCTTTCTACGCGACTCACAGATGGTAGTGCTTGACGAACCCACGAGTTGCCTGGATGCAAAAACCGAATACGAAGTTTTCAAGGGATTTCGAGACTTGCTGGAGAATCGTGCCGCCATCCTCATCAGTCATCGCTTTTCAACCGTACGTATGGCAGACCGCATCTTCGTATTGGAGGATGGAAGTATTGTGGAGAGCGGATCCCATGAGAAATTGGTTCGCCACGGCGGAAAGTACGCCCATTTGTTTGAAAAACAGGCCCAGTCCTATCGATAGCGCATGGCGTGTGCCCGTCTAATAGTCCACGTACTTTTACGCATTTCAGCTCAAAGTCGTAGATCCGCCGTCACTTTGGAGGGCTGTTTTGGGTAAAAAATGTTTGGGGTAGTCTGAAAGGGCTCACTGCGAAGATGGTCGCTTAGATTTAACCAGGAGCAGGCCTGGGAAGTTGTAGTCGCCAACCATCGACCACGCAAAAGAAAGGCGATTCAAGAAAGAATCTTGAACCGCCTTTGCTTTTTTTGAGAGCCGAGATGAGAAGTGACCCCTGGCTAGCTCTTATGCGTTAAGATACCAGGAAAGTGTGAAGCTTCCCCGCCCTGAAGGGCGAGGCTTCCCGGTAAGGAAAATAAACATTTTCATATAGCTCCCTTTGACCCAGTCCTGAAGGACGGAGTCAAGGGGAGCGAGCCGGTCGAGATGATAGCTATCCAAATGCGCCAATGATAGATACAAGAATCTTAACGATACCGGGGGAAAGTACAATAAGTACTATAAGTAGTCTAACCTTATTGTTTTCATTCCAGGCCGGTTGATTATCCATTAGGCTTCTTCTCCTCCTACCTTTTCAGATTCTTGACAACGTAAACACGCACGGGGCATCTACAATAATTCCATCCATAAAGCGATAATGAAAATGTGCAGTCTTCGGAATATTGTTCATGGCACTCGACGAATGTCTGCATTCCAACATCTCTTACCTTGCAAAGGTCCTGGAACCCGGACTTGTAACACTGGAAACCCTTCGGGCAACTCAAGTCTCGCGTGATTTCCTGTAATGCTATCCTATGCTTGACGATGAAGGAGCAGACAGGGCATTTACAGTAGTGCAGGCCGGTAAGGGATAATGAGAATGGGCAGTTGTCGGAGGATTTTTCCAGGCACTCGACGAATGTGTGCTCTCCAGCATCTCTTGCTTTGCAGAGGACATCAAACTCTGGTGGGTTATAGCGTTCAGGATCTGTAGGGCACTGCAGTTCACCCACGATTTGCCCTATTTCCTGCTTATATTCTTGTATCATCAAGATACCTTCCAGCGAGGTATAAAAAGGCATAATAACCGAAATCCTGGAAAATGTCAAGGATAAGCGGGACAACCATGCTGTCACGCGCTAAGCGG
>JBEQLC010000304.1:0-1743 GCA_040326175.1 Desulfobacteria bacterium
CGACCTTTTTCGCAGATTGGAGCCAGCTGAGAGAAGCGCTGTGTTAAGCCGTCTTTTGGGAGATCCGACCCGAACCATTCTCGTGCCTGAAGCCAATAAGGAAATCTATGAGACCCTGATTCAAGAGTTGCAAAGTCAGGGTTTCAAGACCACGAGCGCTGAAGAGATCGATCACTCCAACTTAGGTGGAAAGAGTTTTCTTCTCTTAGGACCTCAAACTGAACTCAAATCCTTTTTTCCTGGGGCGCCCGAGAATCCGACTGGCTTTTTTCTGCAGATAAGGAAAAATATTCTGAATCCCAAACGCGTCCTTGGCCTGATCCTGGCCGAAAATACTGGTGAGGTGAATGGTGTGGGGCGGAAGCTTTTTCACTATGGTCAGTACAGCAAGCTGCAATTTTCTGGAGGCAAAAACGTGGAAAAGAAGACAGCGGCAAGCGACCGAGGGATCCAGCTTAAGGTGCCCCGGCCGGCTAGCGGGATTGCCCTTGAGGCAGTGCTTCCCCTAGCTGAAATTGCTTTCCGGGTAGCCGATCAGACCATCGTCTATGTGGGCGAAAAGCATGACCGCTACGGCGATCACCTCGTTCAGCTTGAAATGATTCAGACCTTGCACCGGCACCATCCGAAACTGGCCATAGGCATGGAGATGTTTCAGCGCCGTTATCAGAAATCGTTAGACGACCATATCTCCGGGGAAACCGAGACCCAGACCTTTCTCAAGGAGTCCCACTACTTCAGTACCTGGAGGTTCAACTATCATTTATATGAAGATATCCTCCAGTATGCCAGGGCCAATAGAATACCTGTTGTCGCTCTCAACCAGGACAATGAGTTGGTTCGTAAGGTTGCTAATGAAGGGCTCGAAAACTTGAGCTCGGAGGAAAAAGGCCACATACCTGACGAGTTGATTCTTGACGACGAACCATACAAGAAGCGCCTTCGGAGTGTTTTCGAAATGCACCAGACGAACCTGGATGGCGATAGCATTCCACAAGAATTCGAGTACTTTCACCAGGCCCAGATTCTGTGGGATGAGACCATGGCGGAGAGCATCGCCAATTTTCTAACAGATCGCCCCGACTATCACATGGTGGTACTAGCAGGCAGTGGCCACCTTGCTTACGGCGCGGGGATTCCCAAGAGAGTTTATCGCAGGATTGGAAAAGACTATGCCATTATCCTGCCCGATCCGGGGGAACCACTGGAGCTTGGTCTGGCTGACTTCATTATTTTCCCCAGTGAAGTTCAGGCTCCGGAGGA
Organism: Desulfobacteria bacterium; assembly: GCA_040326175.1. Taxonomy (GTDB): domain Bacteria; phylum Desulfobacterota; class Desulfobacteria; order Desulfobacterales. Next base: position 1,264 of record JBEQLC010000304.1, read on the forward strand.
TGCCAAGCTTGGGATAATGCTGGATTCGTCTGATGGTTTGCTCACGGTGGCCGGCTTTTCCCGCGGAAGTGGGGCCGAGAAGGCTGGGATGGAAAAGGGTGATATCGTCCTGGCTGTGGATGGTCAGAAAGTGGAAGACTTTGACGATCTTAGAGTTTTTCTGGCCACCAGGCATGTCGGTGACGTGGTTCGGGTCAAGGTGCGGCGCGACAAAGCGACGGTGGAGTTAGATGTAGAGCTCGGGGCTCCAAGCCGGCACGGGCCATAAAGGCAAGATTGTATTCAATATCCAAAACCTGGTCCCTAAAGCCAGTCCACGATCCCGCCTTGCGGGGGTCAGCGTTGCATGGCTTTGCCGGTAAAGATTGCGAGCTCTTATGGAGTATCGGAGGAATAGAAATTCCAAATCACAAAGACTGAGGTTTCAGGTTTCAGTGTTCAGGTTTCAGTGTTTTTGTTTTTCTTCCCTGACACCTGACA
>JBEQLC010000305.1:0-1665 GCA_040326175.1 Desulfobacteria bacterium
CATCGTGTGGGTTATACACTGCAGATGATGCTCCCCAAGCCTTTGTTACCCCCGGTTTCGTCTTGAATTTGCTGTCGGGAGACAAATCTGAGAAAAAGGAGAGATACCGACATTTACTGCAACATGGTGGGCAGCTAGATATAGAAGAGATTATGGAGGAAAAAGATGCCATAGAGCGGTTCCGCCGTGCCCTGAGTTCCAAAGTGCCGTCTCTTCTAAAATGGATTGCCAAGAAAAAGCAGAGGTTGAGTCCATCTGGTATCGATATGCTGGACATGGATGAATTGGAAAGACAGATCGAGGCAATGAAAAAGACACGTTTTGCCAACAAGCCTGAAAGCATAAAAGCAAAGAAATTCCTCATAGAACAGCTTATTTCGCGCGGATATAAACGGGGGGAAATCGCTGACCGGTTGGAAATGTCTAGAAAATCGGTTTACAACATCTTGAAGTCTTCACTATGAGACCGCATGTTTCTGTTGATTTTTACCCATTTCAGCTCAAAGCTGTTTTGGGTAAAATCTAAGTTGAATACATGAACCGCAATGATTCCATAGGTCAAAAAGTAAGGGGTGCGCTGCGTTTTGACCGCGCAGTGCGCTTTGTTATGCAGGCAGGGCCGGGTTGGACCATTGCCAGTGTTGCCCTGGTTTTCGTGCAAGGTGCGATTCCACTATTGGCGCTCTATCTAATGAAGCTGATCGTGGATGCTGTGACCTTTTCTCTCACAGCCCCCGACAAAGTGGCTGCCTTTCGGCATGTGGCACTTCTCATCGGCATTGCGGCTGCCGTTGCTCTGTTCAATGTACTCTGCCAGTTGATTGCCAGTTATGTGCAGGAGGCGCAAGCCCTGGCAGTCACAGACCACATGTACGATATCCTTCACGCAAAGTCCATTGCCGTGGATCTGGAGTACTACGAGAACCCGCAATACTTTGATACCCTGCACCGTGCCCAACGGGAAGGTCCCTACCGACCCACGCAGATCCTGAACAGTATAGTCAGGCTGGGCCAGAGCAGCATCTCGCTCGTGGCCATGGCCGGCTTACTCTTCTCCTTCCACTGGGGTATCGCAATGGTTCTGTTTGTTGCGGCCATTCCAGGCGTCCTGGTGCGCTTGAAGTATTCCGGGAAGATGTATCGATGGGAGCGTCAACGGACCACGATGGAACGAAAGGCCAACTATTTCAACTGGGTGCTGACAGGGGATGCCCATGCCAAGGAGATTCGGATTTTTGGCTTGGGCGATCTATTCATTGACGGCTTCAGCGATATGCGAAAACACCTCCGCGGCGAACGACTAGAGATCACCAGAAAACGTTCTGTTGCTGACCTTGTGGCCCAGGCCAGCGCGACGCTTGCAGTATTTGGTTCCTTCGGGTTCATTACATATAGAACCGTGCACGGCCTGATCACCCTGGGCGATATGGTCATGTATTTCGGAGCATTTCAGAGAGGGCTGGGCTATCTACGTAATATGCTTGGCGGGCTGGCTGATCTGTATGAGAACAACCTGTTCCTCACCAATCTCTATGAGTTCCTTGATCTTGAGGCAAAGGTAGAGGAACCGCTTCATCCCAGCCCTGTTCCCCGGCCAATGCAGAAAGGAGTCGTTTTTGAACGTGTGAGTTTTCAGTATCCCGCGGGTAAGAGGAAGGTCCTTGA
>JBEQLC010000306.1:0-1544 GCA_040326175.1 Desulfobacteria bacterium
GTCGCGCCCTTGGGCTGCCAGGGCTGCCAGGGTGAATCTAAAGGCGTCTGCACCATATTGGTCGATCACATACAGGGGATCAATCACATTCCCCTTTGACTTGCTCATCTTTTTGCCTTCAGCATCTCTGACCAAGGCATGGATATAGACATCCCTGAAAGGGACGTCATTCATGAAATGGAGCCCCATCATCATCATTCGGGCGACCCAGAAAAACAGAATATCGAAGGCGGTCACCAGCACTGACGTGGGATAAAAGGTCTTCAAGGTTTGGGGCCCATCAGGCCAACCCATGGTTGAAAAGGGCCACAGGGCGGAACTGAACCAGGTATCAAGAACATCCGTTTCCTGAACAAGGGTGCTACCATTGCAGGCTGAGCACACAGAGGGTGGGTCCATGGCTACTATCAGCTCATCGCAGTCCTCACATGTCCAGGCCGGGATACGATGCCCCCACCAGATCTGCCGCGAGATACACCAGTCCCTAATATTATTCATCCACTCAAAGTACGTCTTGGTCCAAGTATCCGGTATGATCCGGGTGTCATTCGCCTCGACCGCGGCAATGGCCTTTTCTGCCAGGGGTTTGGCCTTAACAAACCACTGTTTGGACAGATAAGGTTCTACGGTTGTTCGACACCGGTAGCAATGTCCCACACTGTGCTGGTAAGGTTCTGTCTTCTCCAGGAGGCCCTCTTCCCTGAGGGCTTCAAGAACTTCCTCTCGACATTCAAACCGATCTTTGCCCCGGAAGCGGCCCGCCTGTTCATTCATGAAGCCATCCCCATCTATTACTTTAACGGAGTCAAGGCTATGGCGCTCGCCTATTTCAAAGTCATGAGGATCATGGGCAGGAGTAATCTTCAGGGCACCGGTCCCAAATCTCGCGTCCACATATTCGTCAAGGATAATGGGAATCCTCCGGTTCATGAGGGGCAGTATCACCATTTTCCCTTCCAAGCCGAGATAGCGGTCATCAGACGGGTTTACCGCCACAGCCGTATCCCCGAGCATGGTCTCAGGACGCGTGGTGGCCACAACAACCCCTCCTTCTTTGCCTTCAAACGGATATCTGACGTAATAAAGATGCCCGTTGTGGTCCTCGTGATCCACCTCCAAGTCTGACAGGGCCGTGTGGCAACGGGGGCACCAGTTTATAATATAGTCGCCACGATAGATCAGGCCTTGTTCATACAGCTTGACAAAGACTGTCCTAACTGCCTTGGACAGCCCCTCGTCCATGGTAAAGCGCTCCCGGTCCCAATCGCACGAAGCCCCCAAGCGCTTCAGCTGTTTAATGATTAGGCCACCATATTCCTTCCGCCACTCCCATATCCGTTCAATAAACTCCTCACGTCCAAGGCTGTGCCGGTCTTTCCCTTCTTTGGCAAGTTCCCTTTCCACCACGTTCTGGGTGGCAATGCCTGCATGATCAGTACCCGGCATCCACAACACGTTGTAACCCTGCATGCGACGGTACCGACATAGGATGTCCTGCAACGTATTGTTAAGGGCGTGGCCCATATGAAGAACACCGGTCACAT
>JBEQLC010000307.1:0-1521 GCA_040326175.1 Desulfobacteria bacterium
GATCTGTTTGAGCATCTTGAAAAGAGGAGACCTATCAACCAGAATCCCCGTCAGTTTGCGGACATCCTTCTCTTCGCCGCGAGAGTGATAGGCGGACAGAACCTCGGTTCTCATGGTCTCAAGGCGTCGAATATGGAAATCGAGGTGGCTCAACACTGCTTTACTACCTTCCTTCACTTGTCCGTGGGCTGGCAGGAACAACTCCACCTTGTCCGCCTCAGTCAGTTCTTTCATTTTCTCCAGGCTGGAGATGCAATCTCTCAAGGAACTGGACATGAAGACAGGATTTCCGATCCAGTCAGCATCGCTCACAAACAAAGCCTTTCTCTCCGGCCAGAATAGCGACACAGAACAAGGGCTGTGCCCTGGCGCAGGCAGAACAATCTTGTTACCCAAACTCCATCCCTTAACCTTGATATCCTCAAGGTCTATCACCTGCATATCGTTCTCCTTGAGTGGCTCCGGCTGCACGGCTCCGCTCACTGGAGGCGGCCAGGGAATGGCAGCAATCCTGCTGAACGCTTTGCGTGCTAAATCCGGAGATACCGCGTCAAGTGCCGCAAAGGGATACATGAGCAAGCTGTATGGAAGGGAAAACGCAAGGTAGGGATTGTAGTACTCCTTGGATTCTTCTATCGCTTTCTCGATAAAGGGAACCGGCTCGTTCATCACTCGTCCGCCCTGGAAGCCGCTCTCATGGACGTAAATGTGGGTCTCCTGAGCTCCTATCACCTCGCTCAAGTAGAAGTTATTGGCATGGTCTATGTGAGAGTGACCAGCAATGAGAATAGCCTTCTTCCATACCGCCTTGACCTCCCGTCTGCTTCGAATGTGGGCTTCAATCCTATTTGCTATCTCCTTTCCGCAAGAGGGGTCGAAGATTATTATCTCATCCTCGTCCTCAAGCAAGTAGGTATGGCTGACCATAGGATCCAGCATGAGATGGCGCGATATTTTCCCTTCGAATAAGACGATGCCGTTTCTGAGCTGCACAGGTCCCACCTTCATCTTATTGCTCTCCTTAACTCTAAATCGCCCCGGGCCGCCGCCTAACATTAAATGTTGAGCAGACTCTACTTCTTCGGACAACCTGAAGAAGTTGTTTGTCGATTCAGGATTGCTTACCTAATCGTAAGAAAGACCGTTGGGTTCTAATTCATGGATAGCTTCCCACGATCGTAAATCGCTAAAATCGTAAGATATGAACATAATATCGAAACCGGCGAGGGACTTCAATTGAAATCGGATTGGGGATCTCTCGACTCAAGCTATCTTTACATGATCTTGGATTTTTGGGGCGGCGGGATTCTTCAAGGGTACTTGCCAAAGTATTAGATATCTATGGCCTTGAGTTTTTCAAGATACCTTCCCATAATCTCGCATATCACAAAAGTCACAGTTTCAGACGCATATCGTAACTTCCCGTCAGCTCAGATTTTCATGCAACCGATTCACTTCATCCCGCAACTGGGCAACCTCATCTCATGAAGCTTTCCTTGCTGCCCGTGGCCAGAGAAAATG
>JBEQLC010000308.1:0-1498 GCA_040326175.1 Desulfobacteria bacterium
GGAGTAACGCAATCGGCTGTGTCCCAGCACCTTCGCGTTCTAAAGAGCGCTTCCCTCGTGTCGGATGAGCGCCGCGGCTACTGGATCTATTACTCACTTAATCGGGATGTTCTGGAGATGTGCCGACAGAGGCTGAACCGAATCTGCACCTGCGGGTGCATTGAGAGCAGAGAAAGTAAGGGCTGATAATAGGCCAGGGAAAAATTTTTCTCAGGTAATTAAGTAAACAAGCAATAACTAAACCGGATGGGAGGAGAATACGATGAAAGAATTCAAATATACCAAGATATCACCCGACAAGGAATCACCCGAAATAAAGCGGATGGATAAAGTGAAGTCCGACGGTGGGGAGAGTGAAGGAAAAAGGTGCGAAGCGAGGTCTCCGATCAGGACTTCATGTGGATGCGGCTGCGCCCCGTTCGCAAAGGAGAAGTAGGGGTGATTCAGGCGGTGTAGCAATCGTGGGGAAGGAGAAGTAACAAGTAGAAAGTTACGAGGTAAAAGGAACAAGTACTCGCGGTTACTTTCCCCTTGTACCTTGTATCTCATATCTCTCCTGTTACCCTTCGATCCCGCCCTTGGCGGGACTCAGTGTCTTTGACTTTCTACATTTAACTTTCCACTTTACTTTTCCCCTACAGTGAGGAGGGATAATGAGAAGTCTGGTATTAATTACAAATTACTGGGTCCATCTCTTTTCAGCCGTGTTCTGGATCGGAGGGATCATGTTCATCCTGTTTATTGCCCTTCCGGTTTCCACAAGCAAAGCCCAGAGCGGCGGCAAGGAGGTCATGGGAGAGATCGCTAAAAGGTTCGGGCCCCTGGCCAACTGGTGTATTTACCTTCTGGTCGCCACAGGGGCCGTTATGACCTGGAGCATGCGACCTGTGTATATGGGTAATATCGGGAATATCTGGACATGGGTGTTTGTCTCCAAGATGCTCCCGGTCTCGGTCATGATCGCCATTCACTTTTTCAGAGGGCTCGTCCTGAGCGGAGTGATTGATCGAACGGAACCCGGTATCGGAAAAGCCCGCCTGCAGAAGTTGTCCCTCAATCTGGTCAAGGTAAATCTTTCACTGGGACTGCTGGTGCTTTTACTGAGTGCCGTGCTGTCTATTCAAGGGGTGTATTGAGAAATAATGTCCCCATAGTACCCAAGAGATAAGTTCTGAGAGATAAGGGACAAGGAAAAGCGCATTCTTGTATCTGGACCCTTGTATCTTTTATCCAGGATGTAAACAGTAGACGCGGTTTCAGAAACAATGCATTGCCAAAGTGCTCTGACACCGGATAAGCTCGTTAACCTTGCAAGGTGATTCCCTAAAATACCTGGTCGTTACAGTTCTCTAGCGGGGCGCCTATGGACACCGTTGTATACTGGCTGGCTCTGTTGACTGTCGTCCTGGTGCCGCCGTTCTTGCTCATTTGGTACGTTGTGCATCCCTTAACCAGGTTCTGGCGCCGCATGGGACCGGTGAGGACCTACACCTCCCTT
>JBEQLC010000309.1:0-1418 GCA_040326175.1 Desulfobacteria bacterium
ACAACTGACTACTGACTACTGACATTTTGTAATAAAGGAGCGCCCCCATGGCCGTTTTCTTAGAAGTCATAGAATGGTTTGACGAAACCGGTCGCACCATGATGCAACGTATTCCTGAGCAAGGCTCGGCAGAGATCAAATTTGGTGCCCAGCTGATTGTTCGCGAAAGTCAGGCTGCTATTTTTTTTCGGGACGGCAAAGCCTACGACATCCTTGGACCCGGCCGGCATACCCTGTCGACTCTGAATCTGCCCTTGATAACCAAGGTCCTGAGCTTACCTTTCGGCTTTAAGAGCCCTTTTCGGGTTGAAATCTATTTCGCCAATATCAAGATTTTCACCCACCTTAAATGGGGAACCAAAGAGCCGGTTGCCTTCAAAGACTCCGAGCTTGGCCTTGTCCGTCTTCGCGGCTTCGGCACCTACACCATGCGTATCACCCAGCCTTTGCTGCTCATCAATACACTTGTTGGAACACAGGGAATCTATGGTACCGAGGAAATAGAAGACTTTCTCCGCGACGTGATCGTCAGCCGCGTCAACGACCTCTTGGGTGAAATACTGGACACTGTTTTCAACTTACCGGCCTACTACGATGAGTTGGGCGCTGCCATCAAAAGCAGGGTCCATGAAGACTTCGCCCGCTATGGCATTGCCCTCCTTGACTTCTACATCAATAACATTACGCCCCCGGCTGAGGTGCAGAAAATGATCGATGCCAAGGCTGGCATGCAGGCAGTGGGCGATCTAGATAGTTTCATGAAATTTAAAGCAGCTAAGGCAATGGGTGATGCCGCCACGGCCGAAGGGGCTGGAGATGCAGCAAGTGGCATGGGCTTGGGCCTGGGCGCTGGTCTTGGCATGCTCATTCCCGGCATGCTTCAAAAGACCATGCAGGAGGGCCACCTACCCTCTAGCAAACAAACAAATTGTCCAGAATGCCAGGCGCAGATCCCCATGGATGCACGTTTCTGTTCAAACTGTGGCCATCAAATCGTTACCATCAATAAGTGCCTTCAGTGTGATAACGACCTTCCCGCCGGCGCCAACTTTTGTATGGGTTGTGGTACTAAAGTTGAGAAAAAAACCAAGAAATGCACTAAATGTGGGTATGAGGCCCTACCGGAAGCCAACTTCTGTAACGAGTGTGGTGAAAAGCTTCCTTGATATTGCTTGAACCGTAACCCTGAATGCCATTATGCAAATCAAGGTTGATTGTCCGCAGTGCGGTGGAGATATTGTCTTTGAGGAAGAAATCGAGGTGGTTCGCTGTCATTATTGCGGTTCCACCAATCAGATTTCTGGTAAGTCGGGCCATCCGCGCTTTATGCTCCCACCACGCTGGACTGCAACACAGTGCCAACATCGGATTTCGTCGCTGCTTAGCAGCAAAGTGTCATGGCGTCTAAAGAAGAAAGG
>JBEQLC010000030.1:0-11352 GCA_040326175.1 Desulfobacteria bacterium
TAGCTATTCGTTATTGGTCCCAATCGTCAATCTTCATTAACTAAAGTTATTGGTTATTCGTTATTAGTTGTTTGTTGTTTGTCAATCTTCAATTCTATGCCCTCGCACTCAAGAAGCCAACAAATCCTTATACGACACATTCCCGTCCACTGGGCCCAGCAGAGACACGGACACAGCCTTGTCCCGGAATGTATCCTGTGCCAGTCTCAATATATCCTCGGCTGTGACCTTTTCGATTTTATCGACCAGCTCCTGCAAGGGAACATGACGGCCAAAAATGATCTCGTTATGAGCTAGGCGAGTCATCTGGTTGTCAGTGCTTTCGGCTGCAAGATAGAGTCCGCCCTTCAGGTGTTCCTTGGCATTTCTGAGTTCAGAGCCATCGATCGGTTCTTCCTTAAGCCGCCTCATTTCCTTCATAATGAGTTCCAGGACCTCTTGAGTATTGGCTTTATCCACACCGACGTAAACGCCTATGAGTCCTGTGTCGGAATAAGACGAGGCAAAGGAGTAGACAGCATAGGCCAGGCCCCGGCGCTCCCGGATTTCCTGAAATAGCCGGGAACTCATGTTGCCCCCCATGACGACGTTCAGGAGGACACAGGCATGACGCCTCGGATCTGTGGTGTGGACACCCTCGGTTCCAAGACAAATATGGACCTGCTCCAGATCTTTGGGATGAGCGGTTGCCACCCAGTCCATGGTCGGTTTGGCGCGCTCCGGAAAGCTGTTCCCTTTGCGAACTACTTCAAAGCTTCGGGCTATTGAGTCTACAAATGATCCATGTTCCAGATTCCCGGCCGCTGCAATAACAATACGCTCGGGCTGGTACGCACGTTTGAAACATTGCTTTACTGCATTGGAATCAAACCCTGTGACCGTGTCTTGGGTTCCCAGGATCGAACGACCCAGGGGATGGTTACCCCAAACCGCCTGGGCCAAAAGGACATGGATGTGCTCATCTGGTGAATCCTCCAACATCCTTAGTTCTTGAAGAATCACCTGGCGTTCTCGTTCCACCTCCATGGGATCAAAGACAGAGTTCAAGAAAATATCAGACAACAAATCGACCATGATGTCCACATGGGTGTCCATTACTTTCGCATAGTAACAGGTATTCTCTTTGCTGGTGAAGGCGTTGCACTGGCCGCCTATAGCGTCAAACTCTTTGGCAATCTCAAGGGCGGTCCGTCTTTTGGTCCCCTTGAAGATCATGTGCTCGAGGAAGTGGGAAAGCCCCCCCTCTTCATCCTTTTCATCGCGGGCGCCTACATTGACCCACACACCCGTAGCCACCGACCGGGTGTGAGGCATCTGCTTGGTCACGATTCTGATGCCATTTTCGAGGACCGTTTTGTCAGGATCGTGCGGCATTCTCTTTATCCTCCACAACGGCTTTTCGGCTGAGACGAATTTTGCCGTCACGATCCACTTCAAGGACCTTGACCATGACTTTGTCACCCTCGTTCAAGACATCGCGCACCTTATTGACGCGGCTCGAATCTAGTTGGGAGATATGCACAAGCCCGTCAGTTCCAGGAAAAATCTCCACAAATGCTCCAAAATCCATGATTTTACGAACTGTCCCCTCATAGATGGCCCCGACCTCAGCCTCTTGAACAATATCCTGGATCATCTTCAGGGCCCTGTCACCCGATTCCTTATCAACAGCAACGATCTTCACGACGCCGGAGTCTTCCACATCCACCTTGGTGTCGGTTTCTGCCTGGATGCCACGGATCACTTTGCCCCCAGGGCCTATGATATCCCGTATCTTGTCCGGGTTGATCTGTATGCGCTCTATCTTAGGCGCATAGGGTGAAATTTCTGCCCTGGACTCTTTGATAGTCTCTGCCATCTTGTCCAGGATAAAAAGCCGGCCTTTTCGTGCCTGCTCCAGTGCTTTTTGCATGATCGGCTTGGATAGACCTTCAATCTTGATATCCATCTGAAGGGAGGTGATCCCGTCGCGTGTCCCTGCCACCTTGAAGTCCATATCTCCCATGTGATCTTCATCGCCCAAGATGTCGGAGAGTATCCTTACCTCATCCCCTTCCTTGACGAGACCCATGGCAATCCCTGCCACAGGGGCACTTACTGGAACGCCAGCCTCCATCAGGGCAAGGCTACTGGCACAAACGGTAGCCATAGAAGAAGACCCGTTCGATTCCAAAATTTCAGATACAATGCGGATCGTGTAGTCGAAAGTCTCCTTGTCCGGTAAGATCTTCTCCACAGCGCGAGTCGAAAGCCCACCATGTCCGATTTCTCGTCGACCGGGGCCTCCCAGTCGCCTCACTTCTCCAACAGAGAAGGGGGGAAAGTTGTAATGAAGCATGAAGGGCACGAAGATATTTCCGTCTAAGGTTTCAACCCGTTGCTCATCGCCCATGGAACCAAGGGTCACAATCGCAAGGGCCTGGGTTTCGCCACGCGTGAAGATGGCTGAGCCATGTGTACGAGGTAGTACTCCCACCTCACAGGTGATTGAACGAACCTCATCGAACTCACGCCCATCTATTCGGCGGCCTTCTGTAATGGCAAGATTGCGCATGATGCGGCGTTCGAGACCGTGAAGCACCTCGTTAACTTGTTTCTTATGGTCGACATAGCGATCTCCAAGGGCCGTCGCCACATCGGCTTTTAAGCCTTTTATTGCTTCCTGGCGTTCGAGTTTATTATGGATCTGTATGGCTTCCTTCATCCGCTCGACGGCTGAGGCTTCCACCTCTTTGGACAGGGCCTCGTCTATTTCGACAACAGGGGCGGGGCGCTTCGGTCGGCCCACAGCCTCCCTGAGTTTGACCTGCAGGTCAATAATAGGTTGCAGGGACTCGTGGCCAAAGAATATGGCCTCCAGCATATCCTCCTCGCTGACAAAAAGCCCCCCCCCTTCTACCATGACCACAGCGTCTTTGCTCCCCGCAACGATCAGGTTGATATCGCTCTCAGTTTGTTCTTCACGTGTGGGATTAATCCTGAAATCACCATTTATGCGGCCAACACGCACGCAGGCAATCGGCCCGGCAAATGGGATGTTAGACATTTCCAGAGCGGCCGAGGCACCTGTAACTGCTAAGATGTCAGGGTCATTTTCGTTGTCAACGGAGAGCACTGTTGCGATGACCTGTGTCTCTTGCCTGTACTCTTTTGGGAAAAGGGGCCTGATGGGCCTATCTATGATCCGAGAGGTGAGTGTTTCCTTTTCGGTTGGCCGTCCAATCTCTCTGCGAAAGTAGTTGCCTGGTATCCTCCCGGCCGCATATCCTTTTTCCTTGTACTCAACAGTCAAAGGGACAAAATCGATCCCTTCCCGGACGTCATCCGCAGAAACAGCAGTTACCAAAACCATGGTCTCCCCATATCGCACCACAACGGAGCCATGGGCTTGACGGGCTATTTTTCCTGTCTCTATGCTGAGGGTACGGTCCCCCACATTTCCTTCATAACGTACTTCCATTTTTGTTCTCCTCAAAATTCGTTGTTCTCGATTCGTTATCCACAGTCTAATCTACGGTTTGACGAGGGTCTAACTCGGTGGTGTGTGGTGTTTATCGCGAAATTACTTCCGTAGACCCAGAGCCTTAATAACCGTCCTGTAGCGCCTAATGTCTGTGCTCTTCAGGTAGTTTAACAACCTTCGCCGCTGACCGACCAGTTTTAGCAACCCCCTTCTCGAATGATGATCTTTTTTGTGCGTCTTGAAATGCTCGTTAAGATGGCTGATACGCTGAGTCAGAAGGGCGATCTGGATCTCTGGTGATCCCGTATCTGTTTCGTGGAGCTTGAACTGATCAATCAACACCTTTTTTTCCTCTACTGCTAAAGCCACTTTTAAGACCTCCTTTTTTCGATTGTCGATCGTCTATTGTTGATTTGTTTGTAACTGCTCAGGTTATCAGGTTCACGGTTCACCAGAACGGGGTTCAATGGTTCAGCGGTTCAGAGGTTAACCCAACCAACCGTGGAACCTTGAACCTAATTAGTACTCTTCATCGCTCTCTAACATTGAACCGTGAACCTTGGAACTTTGAACCTGAGTAGTTACATTTGTTTTATTCAATCATCAATCCGAAAATACGCAAGCATATGGATACACGCCGTTGCTCACGGTTGAATTCATGACGGCAACCAGGTCCCCCTGGCTATCGGTCACCTTGATCCACGGGCAAGTCTCCTCCGCTTCCGCTGTAACCTCTTCCCGGGTCACTTGATGACCATGTTGTATCTTTTGCACAAGTTCGTCATCGGCTGAAACGTGCGGCATCCCCCTCAGGGCAACACTCATGGGTATGATGCAGCTTGAGATTTTCCCTGTTCCAGCAAGCCTTTCCAAAGCATCTAAAGCTATTGCTTCGTCCAAACTGAATCCACCGCTTTCAGTTCGACACAACTCAGTTAGATGAGCTCCACATCCTAAGGCATCTCCGATATCAGCACACATTGTACGAACATAGGTCCCGGCACTGCAGCATACCTCAAAACGGATATCCGGCAGGCTGATCTCAAGCACTTGAAGCCCATAGATATAGATACGCCTAGCCGGTTTTTGTATGAAAGTCCCGCGGCGGGCTAACCTGTAAAGCGGCACTCCATTATGTTTGAGGGCAGAATATGCCGGGGGATTCTGGTGCTGTATGTCCAGGAACCCACGAAAGGCCCCATGCACCTCCTGATCTGTCATTGGCAGTTCGGGTTCCGTTGAAACCACTCGGCCTGTGAAATCCTGGGTGTCGGTTCGAATGCCAAGTCTCATAGTCCCAATATATCGCTTCTTCCCATGAGTAAGAAACCGGGCAAGGCGCGTAGCCTTATTTATACAGCAGACCAGCACGCCGGTGGCAAATGGGTCGAGAGTGCCGGTGTGGCCTGCCTTCTTGGCTTTCAAGATCCTTTTTACCCGTGCGACCACCTGGGCAGACGTCATGTCTGGCGGTTTGTTTAAAACGATGATTCCGTTCATCGGATCGTTTGTTTCAGAAACTCTACGGCTCATTGAATGTCCAAAATATTCGGTGTCAACATGTTTCGGCTATCCAAGTGGAGTAATGGAGTGTTGGAGTAGTGGAAAAAGTTGAAAAGAACCTTTCACCATTGCTTTTAAAACCCATCATTCCATCACTCCAGTCTTCCAGTGCTTTCTTTATTCCAGTACTCCAGGCGCGGTTAATCCCTATGTTCCGTTAATTAGTGTCTTCAAAGTCTTGTTTAGGTGGGTCGCCCTTTCAAAAGATTCGTCATGGAGGAACTCGAGCTGTGGCATGTGTCTGAGTTCGAGACGACGACTCAACTGCCGTCTCAGATACCCGGAAGCGCTCTTGAAGCCCGCCAGCGCCTCCAACTTACGCCCCTCTCCTTCGGCAACGCTGAAATAGACCCGAGCCAGGTGGAGATCGTCTGTTATGCTGACTTGTGTGATGGTTACAGAGTCGAGACGGGGGTCCCTAATCTCTTTCAGCAGGAGACCGGATAATTCCTTTTGTACCTCGCCTCCAACTCTGTCGGCTCGCTTGAAGTGGATCACAGGCTGATAATCTCCATTTCCGAATCAATGACTTCAGCCACTTGCATGTCTTCAACAAAATTCAGGGCCTTGTCCAACTTTGAATTGATCAGTCGGCGATCATTCCCCACAAAAGCCAGGCCTATTTCTGCACGCTGGTGGTTGTCATTCGCACCAACCTCTGCGACTGAGGCATTGAAGGTGTTTTGAAGACGCCTAATCACACCCTTTACGACGCTGCGTTTGCCTTTCAATGAGGTGTTTCCAGGAACCCTCAGAACGATTGTGCCAATTCCGACAACCATGGTAAGTACTTAGTCAGTGCCTAAAGTTGAATAGGCCGCATGAACTGTAAATAGATCATTTTTCCCTTCTAAACTATAGCTCACTTTAACTGCCCTTGTTCACTTGTTTATTACTCCACCACCGGTTTGATTTCTTCTGTTTCGTAACATTCAATGACATCATTAACTTTCACATCATTGAAGTTTTCGATCCCGATCCCACATTCGTATCCGCTTTGCACTTCTTTGGCGTCATCCTTAAAGCGGCGCAAGGACCCTATCTTACCATCATAGACCACGACCCCTTCACGAATGAGCCGCATGGTCCGTCCACGTTCGATTTTTCCCTCGGTTACATAACAACCCGCAATGGTTCCGACCTTCGGAATAGTATATGTCTCCCTGACTTCCGCGCTTCCCACGGGATGCTCTTTGTACGTCGGTTCCATTAGCCCTGCCATGGCCATCTTGATATCACTGACTACATTGTAAATAACGTCGTAGAATCTGATATCTACATCTTGTTCGGTTGCCAGATCACGCACCTTAGCATTGGGCCGGACATTGAAACCAATGACAATGGCCCTGGAGACAGCAGCCAGCATAACATCTGACTCTGCAATGGCCCCTGTAGCAGAGTGGACAACCTTGACCTGTACCTCTGTTGATTCAATCTTCTGTAAGGCGTCTGTTAAGGCCTCGACGGACCCCTGAACGTCTGCCCGGATAATCAGGTTCAGCTCCTTGACAAGGACACCTTGTATTTGTTCATAGTATTTTTCCAGCGTCAGTTTACTGCTTTGCGCCAACTCACTTACCCGCCGCTTCTGGGCGCGATGGGAACTCACCTGCCTCGCCACCTTCTCGTCATCCATGGCCATGAAGTCGTCACCAGCCATTGGCACCCCGGACAGACCCTGAATTTCGACTGGCATGGACGGTCCGGCACTATCAAGGCGAGCTCCCCTGTCATCCGTCATAGCTCGAACTTTTCCATAACAATGCCCACATATGACCGCATCACCCGGACGCAGTGTCCCCTCTTCAACGAGCACTGTGGCTACCGATCCCTTGCCAGGATCAAGTTTGGCCTCTATAACATGCCCAACGGCAAGTTTCTCGGGATTCGCTTTCAGTTCCAGGACCTCGGCCTGAAGGAGAATCATCTCCAGAAGCTCCTCAATCCCTTTCCCTTGCTTAGCCGACACGTTCACAAAGACGGTATCCCCACCCCATTCCTCGGGGCTGAGGTCATTTTCCGCTAATTGGCGTTTTACCTGCTCAGGATCCGCTTCTGGCTTGTCAATCTTATTTACAGCCACCATAATAGGCACATTAGCTGCCCTGGCATGATTAATAGCTTCAAGGGTTTGAGGCATTACCCCATCGTCAGCAGCTACGACCAAAACAACCAGATCGGTTACTTCCGCCCCTCGGGCACGCATGGCCGTGAATGCCTCATGGCCGGGCGTATCAAGGAATACGACCTGCCCGGTCTTTAGAGTCACATTGTAAGCCCCGATATGCTGGGTGATGCCGCCCGCCTCACCGTCAATGACCTTCGTTTCCCGTATGGCGTCTAACAGGGATGTCTTGCCGTGATCCACATGTCCCATAATGGTCACCACCGGCGGTCTGGGTTTCAGTTTCTTTGGATCATCTTTTTCCGAGGGAATCAGTGTGTCTTCCTCGAAAGAGACCTTTTCGGCTTCGTAGTCGAATTCGCCTGCAATTACGGCAGCGGTTTCAAAATCGATCGCGTGATTCACGCTTACCATGACGCCAAGAGTGATTAATTCCTTGATTACTTGATTCGCCTTAACTCCCATCCGTTTGGCCAATTCTGACACCACAATCGCTTCGTCGATTTTGATGCGACGTTTTATGGCCTTGGGGGTAGTAATCAAGGTCTTTTCACCCCCCCTGATGGCTACCTTACCCTTTTGGTACCTCCGGCCCTTACGGGCCCTTAGGGCTTTTTCGTCGTAGAGGTCAGATTTGTCCAAAACCTCCTTTTTTCGAAAGACGATCTTTTTCTTGAAGAATCTCTTATCTTCCCCTGATTCAACGGGTTTCTTTTTGTCCTTCTTTTTGGCTTTGCCCCGAGAGGGTGCTGCAGACTTTGCCTTCTTTTCGACCGGCTCAGCCTTCTCCTTTTGTGTGACAACTTCTTCGACTGGTTTGACTTCTGGCATCTTAATGATCTTAGCAGGCGCTTCCCTTTTTGCTTTTGGTTTCTTCTTTGCCTTGGCTTTTTTCGCAGGTTTCTTCTTTGCAGACTTGGCCTCTTCCTCTACAGGCTCAGGAGCAGCCTCCTCAGATGTCTCCGCCTCAGTCTTTGCCTTGGCTTTTTTCGCAGGTTTCTTCTTTGCAGGCTTGGCTTTTGCCTTAGCAGGTTCAGGTTTCCCCTCAAGCGGCTTCTCTTCTTTGAGCTCGGACGGGACTTGAGCCTCTGCTTCGGCTTCAGAGGGGACGACTTCCACCAAAGGCTTCTTCTTGACGACCTCTTTCCGTCTTCTGATAACCGTGCTCTTTACTCGCTTCTCGGTTACAACCTCTGAGCTGCCCCCGAAAATGGCTTCTTTGATGTCAGCAACTCTCTCTGCTTCAATGGCACTCATGTGGCTCTTCACAGCAATATCCATCTCCTTTAGCTTTTCAAGAAGGGCTATGTTGGTCATATTAAGCTGTTTGGCAAGTTCATAAACTCGGATTTTTGCCATTCATTTCTCCCTGCTTTGGTATCACGTCTTAATGCTTCTACAATTCAGTGGGAATAAGACTCTGCCATTTGCTATCCCAACACTTGTTACGTTATTTATGGATAGGCACTAACTAGTTTCCTCTTCGGGCACAGTCGTGTCACCAGGATCTTCCGCATCACCCACAGCCTCCTCAGGTTTGTCCTGTGCAGCTGTTTCCGCATCACCCACAGCCTCCTCAGGTTTGTCCTGTGCAGCTGCTTCCGCAGACGCATCTTCATCCGGCACCTCAGCGGCCTGCCCAGCCGACTCCAACAGGCCTCGTGCCTTCTTGTCACTGATCCCCTTGATCTGAACAAGTTCCTCAACAGAAGCGTTGGCAAGTTCTTCAATCGAATAGAAACCTTGCTCGTAAAGGGCATCGGCCGTACTGGCTCCTACACCCGGAAGACTCATCAACGCATTATAGCTGTTTCGCATAGCTTCGCTATAGGTGGTTTCACTCCTCACATCGATGCTCCAGCCCGCCAGCTTGGAAGCAAGGCGCACGTTTTGCCCTCGTTTCCCGATGGCCACCGATAAATACTCATCTGGCACAATCACCTCCATGGACCGGTTGGCTTCGTCAACGACAACCCTGGAAATCTCGGCTGGTGACAGGGCATTGCAGACAAACTTTGCGGGGTCACTGCGCCAAGGAATGATATCGATTTTTTCTCCCTTCAATTCGTGAACCACACTCTGAACCCGCGTCCCTTTCATTCCAACACACGCACCTACAGGATCAATATCAGAATCATTTGACGTAACGGCAATCTTTGCACGACTGCCGGGTTCGCGGGCCGCACCCACAATCCTTACAATGTCCTCGCTAATTTCCGGTACCTCGATACTAAACAAGCCTACCAGGAACTGCGGATGCCTTCGAGACAGTATGATCTGCGGACCTCTGGACTCTTGCAACACATCCAATACGTACGCCCGAATCCTGTCCCCGCGACGATAGGTCTCCCTGGGAATCTGCTCACGTACAGGGAGTATCGCCTCGGTCCGGCCAAGATTGACGATGATGTCCCGTTTGTCTATTCTTTGAACGATACCGTTAATGATTTCCCCTTTTCTATTGATAAAAGCTTCGTAGACTACGTCCCGTTCGGCATCTTTCATCTTCTGGATGATAACCTGCTTTGCCGACTGTGCAGCAATCCGGCCAAAGGTTTGCGTATCCATCTTAGCCCCTATGCTGTCCCCTATTTCACACCCCGGGTCAAGCTTACGCCCCTCCTCCAAATCTATTTCCAGGTCCGGTTCGGTGACTTTCTCAACCACGTCTTTAAACTGGAAAACCTCGATTTCGCCACTTTCTTCATCGAAGCGAACTTCTACATCCACCTTGGCTCCATATTTCTTCCTGGCTGCAGACCCTAATGCTTCTTCAAGCGTCTTAACGAGGATTTCCTTGTCAATCCCCCGGTCACGACTGACCTGTTCAATGACTCTTCTTATTTCCGACATTATCATTTTCGACACCCCACATTCTCAATCGTCGATTGACTATTGAGGATTGTCCTCTCATTTTTTCCAATCGCCAATATTCAATCATCAATATTCAATCGAAAGATGTGCCTTCGCAATCGCCTCATACGGGATAGCGACTGCCTCCTTATCAACCAGAAGTTTGACCACTCCTTCTGAAAATCCGGCGAGCACCCCCTCAAAACGTCTTTTTCCTTCCACGGGGCGGTTCGTCTTGATAACCGCCTGTCTGCCTTCAAAATAGATAAAGTGTTTTGGCTTGGTTAACGGCCGATCAAGCCCTGGCGAGGAGACCTCAAGGTTATACGGCTCGTCATGGTCCATTTTTGCGTCCAAGATGTCACCTAATTGACTGCCGATGATAGCACAATCGTCTATGGTGACACCCCCCTGCTTGTCCACGAAAACGCGCAAGACCCACCCTCCGGGTTCCCTTCGGTATTCCACGTCAACCAAATTCATCCCTTCAAAGCGCAGGAGTGGTTCTGCTAAGTTTTCCACATCAGCTATAAATCCCTGGGTCCGTTCGTCGATCATTCGGCGTCCATTCCAAACAAAAAAAACGGGCTTATGCCCGTTTCCCCGCCGCGGTCAACCTCAACAATTTACTTGTTGAACTTCTTGAGAGAAAACCAGAGGCTAAGATTATCAAAAAATCCACTGATCGAAGCAGATGCCTGGCCCTCTACGCCAGTAAAACATCGCCTCAAAAAGGGAAAAGGGCGACTCCCGCCATAAACGGGACAAAACATGGAGCGGGCAACGGGGCTCGAACCCGCGACACCAAGCTTGGGAAGCTTGTACTCTACCAGCTGAGCTATGCCCGCGTCACGCAGGTAAGCTATAATCTTTTTTGGGGATTGTCAAACCTTTTTCGTATGGATTCCGTCAAACGGGAAAACCGGAGAAGCGGATTCCAAAAACGCTTTGATTGTGATATTTAGCGAACTCTGATCCCAGACCTCAGAGTCTGAGGGACATCTTCTGGGAATCGAGCCATCTTTTTGCCGGCAGAAAGTTTTTTTTCTTGGAAAGATACGAGCGGAACTTTCCATCCCATCAGGTTCTGGCTCTTTCAGGGCAGGTTGAAACGACATACATATGGATGACGTCAGAGAGCAGATCGAGTTTGATGTGCTGTTTGTGGGGGGTGGCCCTGCAAGTCTCGCTGGTGCGATTCACCTCATGAACCTATCCAAGACTCGGGGCCTTGATCTTGAGGTGGCACTCATCGAAAAGGGGGCTCATATAGGTTCTCATGCGTTGAGTGGTGCAGTCCTGAACCCAATTGCCCTGAAGGAGCTGATCCCGGACTACAAGGAATCGG
>JBEQLC010000310.1:0-1373 GCA_040326175.1 Desulfobacteria bacterium
CCGAAGGCGAAGACGGGTACTTTAGTGGGACCACGGGTTTACCCGTGGGGCTCCATCTCGCAGCAAGCCTATTCTGCCGGTAAAATCAAACCCAGCATTTTCAGACTGGGACTAAGGCTTACTTTAAAACCACTGAAGCGTGTCGTCAATGCCAGCGGATAAGAGCACTGCCCCATGTCAAGCCGCCACCGAATGCCGTGAGGACAACCTTGTCTCCGGGCTGTACCCGCCCAGAGCGTACTGCCTGGTCCAGGGCAAGGGGCACCGTGGCTGCTGAGCTGTTGCCATACTTGTCGATGTTGACGAAGACCTTCTCTATTGAAACCTTCAGCCTCTGGGCAAAGGCATGGATGATTCTGGCGTTGGCCTGATGGGGAATAATAAGATCGACATCAGAAATGCTGTAGCCATTAAAGGCAGCTGCCTCTTCACACGATTCAGCAAACTGCTTGACTGCCACCTTAAAGGTCTTGTTGGCGTCAATCATCTTTAGGCGATGAAGTCCCTTCTCCACGCTGTCCTGTGAAATAGGCGTAGTCGCCGAACCACCACCAGGCAAGAGCAACTTATCTCCGGCCGAGCCATCGGAGTGAATATGCGTGGACAAGAGTTCAGCCCCCTTTTCAGATTTCTTCAGGACCGCGGCACCTGCTGCGTCACCCCAGAGGATACAGCTCGAACGGTCTTCCCAGTCCAGAGTTCGGCTCAAGACTTCGGCTCCAACCACTACGGCATTGTCGTACTGGCCATTCTTCAGGTATTGCTCGGCAATGGACAGACCGAAAATGAAACCAGTACATGCTGCTGTCACGTCAAAGGAGACGGCGTTCTTGGCTCCGAGTTTGGCCTGAAGCCAGTTTGCCCCGGCAGGGCAACATGTGTCTGGTGTGATGGTGGCCAAGATGATCAGATCTATGTCTTCGGGGCTCATTCCAGCGGCCTCAAGGGCTTTCACGGATGCCTTTTCGGCGAGGTCGGAGGTAGCCTCGTCGGGTTCGGCTATACGACGCTCCCTTATCCCGGTTCGCTGCACAATCCACTCATCAGTCGTGTCCAGCGTCTTCGCCAGTTCATGATTCGTCAAAACCGTATCAGGCACATAAGAACCGGTGCCCACAATTCTGATGGGTGTCATAACAAACCACACTCCGCAATTATGAATTGGAAACTTACCCGGTGCCCAACACTTGTGACGTTATTTATGCATAGGCACCAACTATATGCTACCCTGTCTCCTTAGGGGAGAGCAAAGAGATGAAGCCTCTTCTTCTCACCAGCTTTTCCCTTGACCCGTAAGCGTATCTTATCTATACCTTTTTGTGTCAAATGTCAATTCTTGGCTACCCCTGTGGCGCCACAAGCGGGAAAGGATA
>JBEQLC010000311.1:0-1338 GCA_040326175.1 Desulfobacteria bacterium
TGGCATGACGCTGTCCAGAATAGTAGTCAACACCACTGTGGGTATAGGGGGATTGCTGGATGTGGCGGACCCCATAGGTATCCCAAAACAGAACGAAGACTTCGGGCAGACACTGGGGTTCTATGGTCTGGGCCCCGGCCCCTACCTGGTGCTCCCTATTTTCGGTCCTTCAACACTGCGGGATACCGGTGGGTTAGTTGTCGATGCGGTGGCTTACAATTTCATGATTGATGAAATTATCGACGAGCTCGATATGGATAGCAGCGATGAAGATCGCTTAAAGTCGGGACTTACCCTGCTGGATAGCATCGATACTCGGCATCAACAGGCCTTCCGCTACTACGCAACGGGATCCCCCTTTGAATACGAGCTGATCCGCTGGCTCTATCTGGACGCACGGGAGCTTCAAGTCGCCAATTAGAGCACCATGTAGCGACAGGCCGTCAGAAAATATGACGCAATTGCAGAAAACCTTACGTTCTTGAGGTCTTCTTACCCTGCAACCTTCTTAACGGTTTGGTTTTCAATCAAATGCTGAAGTTGATTGAGAAGGCCTTGTTCCTCCGCGTCAATGACACCGTCCGCGGCCGCAAGTGCCTGAATTTGATCATATTCGGTCGTTGTCACTTCGCAGTCCCTGATAGCCTTTTTAATCAAATCGGTGAGTTGTACGGCAGATTCACTCGGTTTATCAGTCGGTTTCATGTGGCACCTCCAAGAAAACTCTCATAGAACTTGTCCAACAAAGTGAGCGTTTCTATCAGAAAATAGGATTATATGTCAAGGAGAAAGGTATTCTTAGGTGTTGTCGATTTCTTGTAAGAAAACCATAAAATCTGTGGCTGGCTCTTGCGTCTCATGCGTGACGTTAGCTGTTACTAGTCGCAAACTTGGCCAATTTTCAAGATACTGCCATAACATCGCAAAAATCGAAGCCGCCCGAAACCTCACGATTACCTTTCGTGACTTGAAGTATCAGGGTTGCCCGTGACCTCCTGCGTATGGTTTTATGATATCAAGAAAAGGTCTTAGAATCTCCCAAATTCACGATTGGCCGATTTATCGCAACTCGGGCCAGAGTTACGATCTCTGCCATGCAATGTCCAATGCTGGTAAAGCTGAAAATATTATGATATAGGTGTAATATCTCGACATTCCGGATATTGAAGATGATGGGAAATACCTTCCAATTTTGACCTCAATCATTCCTAAGATCGAGGCGATCGTTGGCAGGGAGCATGTGACGACCGCAGAAGAGGACCTGCTCTGTTATGCCTACGATGCCACCAACCAACACTGTCGTCCAGACGCTGTAGCCTTTCCTGCAAATGCCAATCA
>JBEQLC010000312.1:0-1331 GCA_040326175.1 Desulfobacteria bacterium
ATCTCCAGGTTGCAAAGGCTTATCTTGGGAAGGCAGGCACATACGCCTCGATGGACTATCAACGTAAGCTGCTGGGGGAAAGGCAGGCAGTTGTGGAAAGGATGATTGCTGCGTTGAAAGCCGAGTAGGCGCTTGTGTCCAAGCTAAGATCCGCTGAGCGCAAAAAATCCCTTTCGGTAAGCAAAAGGGATCGGCAGGAGAGTTGCTTTACATTGCGACGCTAATAGCTTCCTGGAGAAGTCAGCGTCTAATGAATGACAACACAAATCTTCATTCTACCATCGTATACGTTTCTTCTTCTTGTTCCCTAAAAGCCTTTATGTATTCCTGCAAAATCCGAAGGCCCGCTTCATTTTCTTCTTGAAACTCAATACCAGATTCAAACTTTCCAGCCTCACCTGCCCTAGAGTAGACAACCTTTCCAGTAATATCCGTTAGGTCATCTTCCAGGCCTATTGTCAGCGATATTATAGTATCTTCTAAATCAATTGGCGCATGAGTTTCCAGCAGGATTCCGCTTTCACTGACATCTAAGGTCCTTCCCATTCCCTGCCTTACGACATCTTGGTTTTCATCAACACAAACATACGACAGGAGATTAAGAGATCTAACTCTATGATGCTTTCTGTTATTTGCTGTTGTCATAGTTATAACTCAAAACAGTAAACAGGGTTTTACGACTGGTCAGATTTCTCATTGGCAAGGCTTTTCCGGAAGTCGCACGTTATCTTAGTCGTGACGGAAACGCAGATTGCCAAATGTTCTATGATATTTCTTACTGTTGCTGAAAGTCGTTCATGTTGTTCCTGCAGATCATCTGGATCGAGTTCCTTGGCCTCAAAATCCTCTGACGCGAGAACCGAGGCAGAATGAGGTTCATGACCTATGTTAAGGAATGGGACACGGCCCAAAAAATCCCCTTCTTTAAGATTAGCCAGCAGGATATCACCATAATCCGTATTACGAACAATAGAGGCTTCCCCCTGTGTAATTATGAGTATCCTTTCGTCGTTTTCCCCCTGTTTAATGAACGGCGTTCTATCTTTAATTAAGTCTTCTATCGAGTTCTGCTTTGTATATGTCGCAATAGCCCTTTCGGTAACCTCTTTCAGTCTCTTATCAAGGCCCAGTATAATTTCTCTAAATTCTTCGGACACAGATGAGTATTCTGTGAAAAGACGTTGTGAGTCGAGAACGCCTACTTGCACGTCACCTGAGGCCAAGACACTGGCACTTCGAGCTTTACCCCCCGTTATGGATGAAGCTACACTCCCAATAAATGCTCCAGCACCGAGCCTCAGAATTGAAAGCAACCCTTGAAACGTTTCTTT
>JBEQLC010000313.1:0-1298 GCA_040326175.1 Desulfobacteria bacterium
TTGCGGAAAAGGGCCATTTATGGATGGAAACTAGGCTAACTGCTTCTGCTCTTCTTGTCGCGAGCCAGGGCTATGGCACCTGTACGAGCAATCTCCTGAATCCCCATAGGCTTCAGAAGACTTAAGATTGCCGACAGCTTGTCGGCGGTGCCGGTCACCTCAACAGTATAATGAGTTGGACTCACATCAACCACTTTGCATCTGAATATGTCGACAATTCTCAGAATCTCCGCCCTGTGCTCAGCCTTGGCTTTGACTTTGACCAAGGCCATTTCCCGCTCTACACGTTCAATTCTGGTCAAATCATACAGTTTGACAACGTTGATCAGTTTGTTGAGCTGTTTCTTGATCTGTTCAGCAATGGCATCATCCCCCCGCGTGACCAGGGTTATGCGGGAAACCTGGGAATCCATGGTCTCGGCCACGCAAAGGCTCTCTATGTTGAAACCACGGCCACTGAACAGGCCTGCTACCCGGGAAAGGACCCCGGGCTCATTGTCCACCAGCAACGATATCGTATGTTTCTGCATGAGTCATCTCCGTTCTAAGCCAAAAGCATATCGGTTATGGCCGCCCCCGATGGAACCATGGGATAAACACATTCTTCGCGAGCCACCCAAAAATCCATGAAAGCCGGCCCCGGGCTCTTCAGCCCCTTCTTTAGCACAGAAACCACCTCTTTTGGCTTTGTGGCCTTAAGGCCCAATGCTCCATAGGCCTCGGCCACCTTTGCAAAATCGGGGCTAATCCTTAGATCTGTGGCAATGTAGCGTCTTTCATAGAAGAGTTCCTGCCACTGGCGCACCATACCCAGATATCCGTTGTTTAGGATAACTACCTTGACAGGCAGCTTATATTGCACCGCCGTTGCCAGTTCCTGGATGTTCATCTGAATGCTACCGTCACCAGCCACGTCTACAACCACTCTGTCCGGGCAAGCCACCTGCGCCCCAATGGCAGCAGGGAAGCCAAAACCCATACACCCGAGTCCACCAGAAGTGATGAAACAGTTTGGGCGATCAAAATGGTAGTATTGGGCCGCCCACATTTGGTTCTGTCCTACTTCAGTAGTGATTATTGCTTTCCCTTTTGTTAGTTCGTACAACTTTTCAATCACATACTGAGGTTTAATAACATCCTGCTGTTCATACCTTAACGGCTGGGTACTTTTCCATTTTTCTATCTGCTTAAACCAGGGCCTGCGGCTTCTTTTGTCTATTTTCACTTTCTCCTCACGCAGAAGCCGGTTAAGCCCCCTCAAGGCGTTCTTGCAGTCACCCACGATCGGAACTGTGACC
>JBEQLC010000314.1:0-1231 GCA_040326175.1 Desulfobacteria bacterium
CGGAGGTCAACGTTGGTCCATGGTAAACAAATAAGTTCGAATATCGAATATCGAAATCCGAAACAATATCGAAATTCGGTTCTCTATAAAGCTCCAGTAGGATCAGCGTGTGACCGGATCTGTCACAAGGTAGTGTTATAACGACCTCATCATCTTAAAAAGGAGGCTGCTATGACACACTTTACGATCACTGAAGATTTTCCAAAATCTGAAATCGAGTATGAGTTGCGTTTTTTAAACCCGAGAGCCTGCTACGATTATCTGTTCAAACAAAAATGGCCTGACGGTTTTGTTTGCAAAAAATGCGGTCATACCAAATACTGGCTGAGTTCAAGAAACCTGTATATCTGCACGCAATGTCAACACCAGCATTCGTTGACGGCCGGAACGATTATGGACAGCACCAAAAAACCGATCACGTATTGGTTCAAGGCCATGTGGTGGTTCACCACCCGCAAATCCGGTATCAATGCGGTAAATCTCAAGGAGCTGTTAGGCTTTGGCAGCTATGGCACCGCATGGTGTTGGCTTCAAAAACTCAGGCGTTGCACCATACGTCATGAGCGCGAAAAACTTACCGGACGCGTTGAAGTGGATGAATTTTTCGTTGGTAGTCAACGATCAGGCAAGCGCGGCCGTGGTGCTGAAGGTAAAACAATTGTCGCTGTCGCTGTGGAAAGATGAAACGTTAAAAAACGAATGGGTCGCATTCGTCTGCATGTCGCACTGGATTGCACAGCGTATTCGTTAGAAACCTTCATTCTCGAGAATATCGAGCCCGGTACGACGATCGCCACGGACGCATGGCAAGGCTACAACATCATTGACAAAGAGCAATTCGAGCGTGAAACGACGAACCAACGCAAAAGCAGCAATTTCGAGAACCTACATGGTGTTCATCTGGTTACGACCTTGATAAAACGGTTCATCAGAGGAACTTACCACGGTCGATTCGAACCGAAATATCTTCAGAATTACCTTGATGAGTATGTCTTTCGATTCAATCGCCGTAAATCAAAGAACATTGGGAAAAAGTTCATGCGTATCGTCCAACAGGCGGTAAGATCTTCTAAAATCACCTGGAGGGCAATCAAGTGGGATATGGACCCCATATCCGAGTACTTCGTGGGAACTTGAGCTTTATAGAGAACCGTATTTCGATATTGTTATCATTTCGTAATATTTCAATCGGTTATCATTGCAGAAAGTTACCTTCCAGTGACCTGCCCCG
>JBEQLC010000315.1:0-1189 GCA_040326175.1 Desulfobacteria bacterium
GGTCATACAACAGGGTTGGCTGAAAAAGTTCTTCACTGCTATTACAGATAGCTCGGAGTGGCTGCAAACAGTCTTGCCCGGAGAGTTTGTGGCATCGAATAGGCCCCTTGGCCGGATCTATCTCCCTCAGGCCTCATACGAAGAGATGACCGAATGGGCCTTGCCCGCGGAACAGGGTCACGCCCTTGAAAATATTATAAATTCGCTCAAGGCCGAAGGCCGCTGG
Source organism: Desulfobacteria bacterium (assembly GCA_040326175.1). Classification (GTDB taxonomy): domain Bacteria; phylum Desulfobacterota; class Desulfobacteria; order Desulfobacterales. Next base: position 227 of record JBEQLC010000315.1, read on the forward strand.
GAGGAATGGCGGCCTTTTGTGCGGGGAGGTGTGTGGGATAATTTTCTGGTCAAATATGACGAGGCCAACCGGATGCACAAGAAAATGCTCTTCCTCAGTGAGCAGGTCACCCATGATAAAGAGGCTCGTGAGTTCCTCTGGCGCGGGCAGTGCAATTGCGCGTACTGGCATGGCGTCTTTGGCGGGCTCTACCTCGGACACTTGCGGCGGGCCATCCACGAGAACCTGATCCGGGCCCAGGCCCGCTTAATCGAAGAGTCCGGTGGAGGGATCAAATTGCTGCAGCTCGATCTTGACAAAGATGGTAGCGAAGAGATCCTGGTGTGGAACCCGGGCTTGAGCCTGGGTCTTGCTCCTAACAAAGGAGGGGGATTATTCGAAATCTGTCATCTGCCACTCGCAGTGAATCTGAGCGACACCCTCACTCGCCGTCGTGAGGCCTATCACCATCGCCTCCATGAGATCACACAAAGTGAAGGCGGGAACTCTGATAGCATCGCATCCATCCACGACCTGTCCAAGCCAAAGGATGAAAACCTGGAGCGATCACTAATCTATGATGGCTACACCAGGATTTCTCTCCTGGACCACTTCCTGTCACAGGATGCCACAGTCGAAGGTTACGCCGCAAATGAATACGACGAACTGGGAGATTTTGTTGAGGGCGAATATTTGGTAGAAAAGGCCTTGTCCTCGTCAGAAGAAGCCATTGTGGTTTTAACGCGTACCGGTCATGTGGCCGGCAGGGACCTGACCGTAAAGAAGTTGATTCGGGTTGGGGCAAAAGCGCGGTTGATAGTAGACTACGGGTTTGAGTGCTCCGGTTCTGAGCCGCTCTCAACCCTGTACGGCTGTGAGTTCAACCTGACACTTTTTTCTGATCAGGACCCCAAAAGGTACTATCTCACACCGGAGTCCGGCCGGCGGAGGGAGGTTCCCGAGACCGGGCATGAGGACAACCTG
>JBEQLC010000316.1:0-1151 GCA_040326175.1 Desulfobacteria bacterium
CTCCTCGTGAAGAAGAGGTTCTCGATTTTGACCTCCTCGAGCCTGAGGAAGAAGCGGCTGCAGGAGAACCTGGTGAACAAGAAATTGACTTTGAGGGGCTTAGTTTTGATGAAGAAATCACCCCGGAGGAAGAAGTCACTGTTGAGGAAGCACCCGGGCCTGAGCCTGAACCCGTGAAGGAGGAAACCTTAGTTCAGGAATTTGAGACCGAGGAAGAGCCCGGGCCGGCTGATAAAATACCGATGCCCCCTCCGGCGGCTGCGAAAGCGCCTCCAGCAGGAAAGCGCGTTAGCAAGCCGCTCATTATTGTCCTATTATTGCTCTTGGCTGGAGGGGCTCTTGGCGGATACGTTTTCATGAAGGGCGAAATACCGTTTCTGAAGGGCGGAATACCGTTTCTGGATAAGCAAAAGCCCGCTGTCGTTGACCCCGGCAACCTCCATATAACACTTCCTGATCAGAAGATTACGGCTGAATTTGTTGAAAACAGCACCGCCGGTGGTTTATTTGTCATAAAGGGAATAGCCAGAAATGACTATCCTGAAGCCCGGAACTTCATTAGAGTGAGAGGGATTCTCTACGCGCAGGATGGCAGAGCCGTTCAAGATAAGACTTCATACTGTGGCAATGTCCTGTCTGAGAGCCAGCTGCAAACCCTGGATAAGACGGCTATGGAAATGAGATGGCAGAACAGATTCGGTGTTGGAAAGACTAACTTCAACATCTCGTCCGGCACAGAGGTTCCGTTTATGGTTGTGTTTTCTGATCTGCCACAGGATTTTGGAGAGTTCAGCGTTGAAGTGGTGAGTTCTGCCAAGGCACAATAGATTGACGACTTCGTAACAAGTCCATCTTCGGCGTTGTGCTTCTGCTGAGGCGCAATAGATAGATAACTAGTGCCTATCCATAAATAACGTAACAAGTGTTGGGCACCGGGTAAGTTTCCAATTCATAAATGAGGAGTTTTGTTGCCGGGCAATGCTTCGCGCCTGATGAGCAAGGCCGCACAAGCCCGCCCGCCTCGCCTGAGCGCTCGCGATGGCGGGCAGGGGTTTTCGTCGAGGCGTACAGATGGTACTCCGCAGACGGCCTCTTCAAAAGCCGCAGGCGCAAACCCGCGGAGAACGCCGCTCATCGTAAAAAGGGCCATT
>JBEQLC010000317.1:0-1133 GCA_040326175.1 Desulfobacteria bacterium
TCTTCCATGGACGCTGAGGACCTGACGCAGGAGGTTTTCATGCAGGCATTCAAGAGCCTTCCCAAACTCAAGGCGGCTGAACGGTTCCGAGGCTGGCTTTTCAAGATTGCATTGAATCGGGTCCGCGATTTTAATCGAAGGAGAAGGTTCAGGGCCTTATTCAGCAGTCTTGACGACACTGATAAGGGTGACCAATCGTATGAGGAAACCAGAGATCGTCCTGCCGGGGCATTAGATAGCCTTATGGTAAAGGATTTCTGGAAACAGATCAGGTTATTTACGGACAAACTGCCACGCATGGAGAGGGAAGTGTTCATGTTGAGATTTATGGACCATCTCAGTATCAAGGAGATCTCGCAGGTGTTGCGAAAGCATGAAAGCACCGTGAAAACCCACCTGTACAGGTCTGTTAAGAAGTTCAAAAGTGGGCACTCTATACGTCAATTGCTACAGGAGGGAACAGCGTGAGTACTGACAAAGACCTTCATCTTGACGAAGACCAGCTTCTTTGGGCCGTGGTGGAGGAGAATGAACTTCCCCTGCCATTACAGGAACATCTTTCTGCTTGTCCCCAGTGCCGTGCCAATAAGGAGAGGTTGGACCAGGACCTGGCGCGGCTGGGTCAGATGGCGGAGCGTCTTGCCCCTTCACCGAAGAGACCGGTATCATTGCCCGTGGAAAAACCCCGTGATTTTATGGGATGGTCGTGGGGCTGGCGGACTTATGTGGGCGCAACAGTGGCCGCGGCATTAGTAGTTATCGTTGTGTGGTCGTCTCCGATGTTCAGGAACACACCTGGAGACAACGGTGACATGCTGGCCCGGGAAATGCAGGAAGCAGAGCAGTTTATGGCTGAGGTCAGTATGCTCGTGGAAAACGCGTTGCCGCCCGTGTATCTGGATATCTCGGCGGAATCGAGTGCGGATTTTGATGAAGACTTTATACAATTTGTGGTTCCGTCCGTTGAGGAAGAATCCCTATCTTATGATCCAGGAAAGAGAGGTGCTTTGTCATGTTAAAGAAAAATGTTTTGACCGGGACAGTGCTGCTCATCATGATGATTTCACCCGCCATTGCCATGGCTCAGGAGATGCCTTCCGGGAAATGGTGGCATAGTCCTCGGATGCCCAAGC
>JBEQLC010000318.1:0-1071 GCA_040326175.1 Desulfobacteria bacterium
CGACGGCGGACCGCCCCGCGTTTGCTGAGAACCTTTATCTTAGAGATAGATACGAAGTCCCGCCGTCAGGCGGGGCTCTGAACCCTGATCCACATTTTTGAGATGGCTTGTAGTATTGAGATGTCAGGGACGTCCGAGATATTTCATCTGTACCCTGGCCCTACGGAAGGGAATTAAGGATTCGTGAGAAAAATTGCTGTTTTGAGTGGATGGACGGTTCTATTTGCAGTTCTGTCTGTGACAGGGTTTGCCTCAGGGGAAGGGACTCGGCACATCACAGGAAAGAATATCGACGTATATTTTATGAACGACAAGCTCTTTGGGCAAGTTAATAACCATCCCTTGTGGGCGATCTACAACTGCGGGTCCGATATACAAGGGGAGATTGATGTAAATGGAACTCATCACAAATTCGACTTGCGTTTTCATCAAGATGGAGATCGAAGAATAACGGGCAGCTTTGGTCGTGAAAAGATTTCACTAGGGACCATCACGAAAACGAAGCGCGGATTCGTTTATCAGGCATTGATTGGAGAAAACGAATATTCATTTTCAGTCAGGTACGAAGAAATAGAAAAGGAACACCTTGTGAATTCTATCATCGAAGGGGAAACCGATGGCGGGAAAAAGGTGAAGATGGTGGTAGACGGCCATCTGTGCCCCTTTGCAACCGCAGGGATAATACTCATCATAGCAGGTTCAATTATTCTCTCCTGACGTTTAGAAACGTTCTCGTCCCTCCTCAGAAAAGGCTATTATAGTAATTCGCATAAATATGTCCCGTTTTGAACCATCATGAGGATCTGTCAGGGTGCATCCCTTTTTGAAGTCAGGTCACTGCATATTCCCTGACAGGTACCACAACGGCACTGTCTTCTGCACAGTCTTGACCCATTTACAAACAGGCTGCCAAGCGTATAGGGGTGTTGCCGTGTGCCTATCCTGTAGAGTTCCATGCATTATGCTCCAACGAGCGTAGAGGGGGATTGACCTGATTCAAAAAGAGATACCCCCTGGCAGCTTAGAAAGGCTGCCGCAAACGGAACATACTTATGACAATTACTATAGTGA
>JBEQLC010000319.1:0-1046 GCA_040326175.1 Desulfobacteria bacterium
GTATATTTTGGAGCCGAGCCTCCGATGGGTTCAAACATACTCACTCCCTTCGGATTGATGTTCCCGCCTGCCGCTATGCCCATACCGCCCTGAGTAATGGCTCCCAGGTCCGTAATAATATCACCGAACATGTTGTCTGTGACGATGACATCAAATCTTTCTGGGTTCTTAATCATCCACATACACAGAGCATCCACATGTGCGTAGTCAGTCTCAATGTCCGGATAATCAGTGGCAACTTCGTGAAACGTGCGTTCCCACAGATCAAAGGCATAGGTCAAAACATTGGTCTTGCCGCATAGTGTCAATTTCTTGGCACGATTGCGCCGCCTGCAAAGGTCAAAGGCATACCGAATGCAGCGTTCCACCCCCATTCTGGTGTTGATCGATTCTTGGACGGCTATTTCATGGGGCGTTCCCTTCCTCAGGCATCCCCCTGCTCCTGCATACAGGCCCTCGGTGTTTTCTCTTATGACTACAAAGTCAATGTCCTCAGGCCCCTTATCCTTTAACGGGATCTCCACACCGGGGTAAAGCTTAACAGGGCGCAGGTTGATGTACTGATCCAGCTCGAATCTGAGCCTCAAAAGAATACCTTTTTCCAACACACCAGGCTGTACTTCAGGATGACCAACAGCCCCAAGATAGATGGCATGACAACCCTTTAGAGACTCAAGAATCTCGTCGGAAAGGGTTTCTCCTGTCTCCCGGTAATGTGCGCCACCCAGATCATAACGATCAAACGAAATCTGAAAGTCGTATTTGCTGGAGACTGCTTCAACGACCTTCACTCCCTCGCCGATGATTTCGGGGCCCGTGCCATCACCTGCAATCACGGCTATGTCATATTGCCCTTTTTTCATAGATTTATGGTCGCCTTTTGTTAAGTGTATAGGACATGAGCCCACCAGCCTCGATCAGTTCTCGCATGAACGGAGGAATCGGGTTGGCAAAGAATCGTTTGCCGTTTGTATGATCAACAATCTCGCCAGTGTCTTGGCTCACGGAAACTCGGTCTCCCTCCTGAATCTCCTGGAACACCCCGG
>JBEQLC010000031.1:0-11204 GCA_040326175.1 Desulfobacteria bacterium
CCATTGTTGCGTTCGCATCCGAAGGTCGTTTATCTGGTCTACTGACAATTCCCGCTTGACATATTGCGCCAAGGTGTGGGCCTCTGCAATGTTCGTAAGGATATGATACCGGCAACAGTGACAACAGCCCACTTTACAAGTTGGAATGATGCCATCTTCGCTACGCAGCCGATCCAGTCCGCATGCAGTCGCTTCATCCACTGAAGAATACACGCCGTTGACGAAGTTCTCTTGCGGTGTAACTGAGATATCGGCTCCGAATTCCTCGGGGCCCATACCGCAATTGCTATTCTCAATAAAGTTCATCATTCTCCCTTTTTTCGACAGGAACTTCAGGCATACACAAGGCAACAAGTCCGACCGCCGTGAGCCGCCGGAGTTATTGCCGCCTATGTCAGAACCCCCGTCCTTCAGGACGGGGAAGCTTCACTGCATAATCGTGGATATTTGAAGGTTAAGATTTTTCAAACGTTCTTGCCATGACCCAAGAGCCTTCAACTGACCAATTTTATTAGAGAGGTTAACCTCATATCATAGATCCTCGCATCTTTGAAGCTGCCTGTCCCGATAAACTCGGGACAGGAATTCTTCGGTTGTTTCAGTAACTGCCTAAAATCCTTAGATAGTCGGTATTCTTTTCAAGCACATCAATCACGGGTTTGAACGAAGGCGATTCAATATCTGCCTCAAGGTCCACATAGAACATATATTCCCACGGTTTTCCTTGGATGGGACGCGACTCGAGCTTCACCAGGTTGATTCCCTTTTCGGCAAATATCTTCAATGTTTCGAAGAGGGCTCCAGGCTGGTTCCCCGTTGAATAGATGAGAGAGGACTTCCGGCGAGGACCGTTCTCAAGTGGCTCCTTAGAGATGACAACGAACCTGGTGTAGTTTCTCGGATTGGTTTCGATCCCTTCCTGGAGCACCGCCATCTCGTGAATCTCGGCTGCTACCTTGCTGGCAATGGCTGCATCGGTCACAACGCCCCCCTCCTTGACCTTTCTTACAGCCGTGGCTGTGTCCCTGGCTGAAACGAGTTCCCATCCAGGATGCTGCTCCAGAAACTGTCGACATTGCTGAAACACCTGGGGATGGGACAACACGCGTTTGATTGTCTCAATCTTTCCCTCTGGGTGGGCAACCAAGTGATGCATGATGCGGAGAGCGATCTCACCAATAATCCTCAAGTCGTACTCGAGAAGATGGTCATAGTTTTCATGAATACTACCCGTTAACGAGTTTTCCAGAGGCACCACGCCGAAATCGACATCGCCTTGCTTGACTGCCTCAAAAATTTGTGTGAACGAAGACATCGGCACGGCTTCAACGTCGGTTCCAAAATACTGTGTACAAGCCTTGTAGCTAAAGGTTCCCAACTCGCCCAAGAACGCGGCACGTCGATCGCTATCTCCCCGGACCGCGCTCATATGCCTGACCGCTCTAGCTTTCTCCAAATAGCCAAAATCGAGCTGCTTTCCCACAACCGGTGCGATTACGTAAAGGTCTCGCATCAACCGCCCAAACTGTTCGGGATAGAGGCTCTGCGGACCGTCGGAAAGTGCCTTATCCGGCTCATGATGTACCTCGATCATCAAACCATCGGCACCCGCGGCTACGGCAGCCCGAGCCATAGGACTCACCTTTTCGCGCATGCCGGTGGCGTGGCTTGGATCAATGACCACCGGCAGATGTGTCAGGTTCTTAATTACCGGAATGGCAGAAAGGTCCAGGGTGTTACGCGTGTAGGGTTCAAAGGTGCGGATCCCTCGCTCACAAAGCACGACATGGTCGTTTCCCTCAGAAAGGATATATTCCGCCGACATCAACCACTCCTCGATGGTTGCTGAAAGCCCTCTCTTCAGGAATACCGGCTTGCCCATTCGGCCCACGCACTTCAGGAGTTCGAAGTTTTGCATGTTCCGGGCTCCAACCTGGACCATATCCACATATTTCATCATCATGTCTGCCTGAGTCGGTGAGGTGATCTCTGTGACGACGCCAAGGCCGAGTTCCTCTCTGATCTCAGCCAGGATGATCAAGCCCTCCTCCCCAAGGCCCTGGAAGGAATAGGGTGACGTCCTCGGCTTGAAGGCCCCTCCGCGAAATAGGACCGCACCGTACTTCCTGACCTCTCTTGCTGTGGCGAGGGCCTGTTCCCTGCTTTCCACTGCACAGGGGCCTGCTATCACTACGATGCGCTCGCCCCCGATCGCAGCGTCTCCGACCTGGACTACTGTATCTTGCGGATGTATCTTGCGGCTAGCCAGCTTGAAAGGACTGGAAATTGGTATCACTCTTTCCACGCCGGGAAGTCTTTCGAAGAAATCAAGGTCCTGGGTTGCCTTGCCGATAGCCCCTATAAGGGACTGGCCGCCATCTGACATTTCACGAACAAGATATCCCTCCCCGCGAAGTGTGCTTCGGATACGATCGGTCTCTTCCTGTGTGATCTCTTCCTTCAGAACCAGAATCATTCTTAGTCCTCCTTCCTCAACAAAAAAACCCCGAGAATTTTCTTCTCGGGGTTTTAGGCTTCCAGTTCAAAAAACCCCGAGAAGACCGCCTTGGTCCACCCGGGGCGCTTAACCTTTTGGTTAGACAACCGGGTGAACGCTTCTAAAGCTAAAAAAGAAGCGTCCAAAAACAAATAGTGCTCGATTGTCTGAAATTTTTCCCATAGGTAGATAACTCTGCGAAGATTTTTGAGAATTATACTCCTCTACATGATATCTGTCAACAATTATTTTTTGCTGTCCTGCGCCCCCGACCACAGACTCGGGGAAAAAGACTTGCCCTGAACCCTGAGCCGACCCGCGTTTGCTGAGAACCTTTATCTTATAAATAGATCCGAAGTCCCGCCGTCAGGCGGGGCTCCAAACCCTGCTTCGCATGGGGGAAAGATGCTCTGTAAATTTATGATCTGGCAAGATCATAATATTATGTGATATAGATTAATGTTCTATATCGCCCGGTCGCCCGTGCCGCGCCGATAGGTCGGGACTTATCGGGATTCGGCTGTAATGAATTTTACCATTTGTGGATTGTTTGCATCCCCTTGCTCCGCAGGGGCATACGCTCGCTTTTGCAGTTCACGATCATGGAGGATCAATATGCACCCTTTGTTAAGCGAAGAGGCAGGCAAAGAACTTCTCCTTTTAGGAAACGAGGCCATTGTCAGGGGTGCCCTGGAGGCGGGAGTGGCGTTTGCCACAACCTATCCGGGAACCCCATCATCTGAAATAGCAGACAACTTCTTTCGCATTTCTGCCGAATCAGAGCTTTATTTTGAGTACTCAACCAACGAAAAAGTGGCCCTCGAAACGGCTGCAGGGGCTTCTGTATCCGGACTTCGAAGTATGTGTAGCATGAAACATGTGGGCCTTAACGTTGCCGCGGACCCCCTCATGACGCTGGCATATGTGGGAGTTCGCGGCGGAATGGTGGTTATCACGGCTGATGATCCATCCATGTTCTCAAGCCAGAACGAACAGGACAATCGCATCTACGCGAGATTGTCCAATCTGCCCATGCTCGAACCCGCATCAGCCCACGAGGCTAAGGAGATGACCGAGGCAGCCTTTGAGATCTCCGAGGCCTTGGAACTCCCTGTCCTTCTGAGGACGACCACGCGGCTGAGCCACTGCCGCGGGATTGTGACCATCGGACCCCTGAAACCTGCTAAGACAAAAGCAGTATTTGAAAAGGATAGTGCTCGCTTTGTCACCGTGCCGGCCCATGCCCGCGTGCGCCACGGAGTGTTGCTGTCTCAAGGTGAAAAGGCGAGAGACATGGCGTGCACATCACCATTCAATACCGTCATTGGAAAAGGAACATGGGGGATTGTCACCAGTGGCATTGCTTACAGCTATGTGGCAGACGCCATTCAGGACCTCGGCATTGAGGACCGTGTGAAGGTGCTGAAGCTGGGTTTCACCTACCCGTTTCCAGAAAAACTGGCGCTGGGCTTTATCAAATCAGTTGAAAAGGTGTTGGTGGTGGAAGAACTGGAGCCTGTCCTGGAAGAGAGCTTGAAGGTTACGGCCCAGACCAACAACATTGGCATTCCCATTTCCGGGAAAGGCCCGGAGTTGTTCTCGCGGCTCTTCGAATTCGATCCCGGGCTGGTACGGCAAGTCATTGCTAGTTTCTTCAAGGTTGACTACACGCCTCCGAAGTCGATTGATATAGAGGAAGATCCAGAACCAATCCAGCTTCCCCTGCGGCCACCAAACCTGTGTGCAGGCTGTCCCCACCGCGCAACCTATTATGCAGTGAACAGTGTACTAAAAGAAACTAAGACGGATGCCGTGTTTCCCACGGACATCGGGTGTTATACCCTGGGGCTCCTGCCACCGTTGAAGGCTGCCGACTTTCTCATATGCATGGGTTCCAGCGTCAGTTCAGCTGCCGGCATTGCCAGGGCCACAGATCAGAAAGTAATTGCTTTCATCGGCGACTCCACATTCTTTCACTCCGGCATTACAGGCTTGGTCAATGCGGTTCATAACAAACACAACTTCATATTGGTAGTACTCGACAACGGCACAACAGCTATGACAGGACATCAGCCTCATCCGGGCATAGAGATTACCCCGCCAGGGTGGGAGAAACCATCCATTTCCATTGAGGCCATCGCAAGGGCGTGTGGCGTGGAACAGGTAACTGTTGTTAATCCGATAAACCTGGCCAAAACCAAAGGGGCTGTCAAGGAGGCCCTTGAGTCAAACAAACTGTCGGTCATTATAGCCAAGGCACCGTGCCCCTTGTATGAGGCAAGGATGCTTGGCACGAAGAAGAAGCGGGGCTTCGTGGTCGGTCCTGAGTGCAATACGGATTGTGCGGAATGCGTTGAGACCTTTGGGTGCCCGGCCCTCTACAAGAACCCGGCTTCCGATGCCGAGACAACCATGATTATCAACGACAAACTTTGTATCGGTTGCGGGGTGTGCATACAGTTTTGCAAGAAGATTAGGCCTAAAAAGGTTTAGACCGAAGACTCGGGTTCAAAGTTCCAATATCTCAAAAAATATGAAAAGCACAAAGTGGTCAACCGTGAACCTGAAAACCTGAGTAATTACGATTTAGACAGAAGGAGCCATATGATGGAGAGCTATCGTGTACATCTTACCGGTGTCGGCGGACAGGGAACGCTTCTGGCGACCACGGTTCTGGCCGAGGCCGCCATTTTGGCAGGTTATCATGCCGTGGCGAGTGAGGTGCATGGCATGGCGCAGCGGGGCGGTGTGGTGGAATCCACGGTTATGGTCGGCGATGTCAAGAGCCCCATCATCTCGGACGGCGAGGCAGATGTCCTCCTTGGATTCGAACCTGTGGAGACTTACCGGGCCATGAGGAAATGCTCGGCAGATTCTGTGGTCGTGTCAAATACTGTGCCTGTTACCCCGTTCAGCGTAGCAATCGGCATGGGCTCTTATCCAGATGTTGAAAAGCTTTTTGACTTCATCCGCGGCCAGGTAAAGAAGCTCATCACGCTGAATGCCCTGGCATTCGCAGAAGAAGCTGGATCCGCGCTATCGACTAATATAGTCATGATCGGTGCCATGGCTAATAGTGGTGCGCTCCCCATTGCAAAGGAGGCCTTTGAAGAAATCATCCGCATTAAGACAAAGGCCAAGTTTGTGGAGGCCAATTTGCGTGCCTTTGAACTGGGATTTTCTGCGCCATGAAGCTTACCCGGAACTTCAGCATAATTGCCCACATCAACCACGGCAAATCAACCCTCTCTGATCGTCTCATCCAGGAAACCGGGGTCATCTCCCAACGCGATTTTAAAGACCAGATCCTTGACTCCATGGATATTGAACGGGAACGGGGTATTACCATAAAGAGTCAGGCTGTGTCCCTTCCTTATGCAGCAGAAGATGGCCTCACCTATGCCTTGAACCTGATCGACACACCCGGCCATGTCGACTTCACATATGAGGTCTCCAGGTCTCTGGCCTCATGTGAAGGGGTGCTCCTCGTCGTAGATGCAAGCCAGGGGGTGGAGGCGCAAACAGTTGCCAACCTCTACCTGGCCATGGATCATGATCTTGAGATTATTCCGGTAATCAACAAGATCGACCTCCCTGCCGCAGACATAGAATGGACCAAACGGCAGATTGAAGAGGACCTGGGCCTGGACTCCGATACAGCGATCCTCACCTCTGCCAAACAGGGTATCGGTATAGAGGAAGTCCTGGAAGCCATTGTCACCAGACTCCCGGCACCGCAGGGAAGCCCCGAGGCCCCTCTCCAGGCCCTCATATTTGATTCTCAGTACGATATCTACCGGGGCACCGTGATCTACTGTAGGGTCTTTGACGGGACGTTAAAACCCGGCGACACAATACGCTTTATGTACAATGACGCCACCTATCGGGTGGAAGAGGTCGGCGTTTTCCAGATCAAGAGAATACCCAAAGATGTGCTCACAGCCGGCGAGGTCGGTTACGTCATTGCAGGGGTAAAGACAGTAAGCGATACCAGGTGCGGAGATACGATCACGCACGATCATCGTCCCTGTGAAACGCCGCTGCCCGGCTTCAGAGAGGTAAAACCTGTAGTCTTTTCCTCTCTCTACCCTGCTGCTTCTGAGGGTTATGAGGACCTGGCAATGGCACTGGAGAAGCTCAAGCTTAATGACGCCTCGCTTGTCTACGAAAAAGACACCTCTGCCGCCCTCGGTTCTGGGTTCCGGTGCGGATTCTTGGGCCTACTTCACCTGGAGGTCGTTCAGGAGCGTCTGGAGCGTGAATTCGGGCTCTCTCTTATCGTCACCGCACCATCGGTAAAATACGAGTTTATCATGAAAGAGGGGACGACGATCACGTTTGATAATCCTGCAGATTATCCTGACCCCACAAGCATCGCAAGCACACTTGAGCCTTATATAAGGGCATCTATGATGATGCCGGATCGATATCTGGGCGCCGTATTAAAGCTCTGCCTGGAGCGTCGTGGAACAGGCGTAAGACATCAGTATATGGAGGGCAGAAGGCTTGAGCTGACATGTGAACTGCCGCTGGCCGAAGTCATATACGATTTTCATGACAGACTAAAAACATGCACCCAAGGGTATGGCTCTTTTGATTACGAAATACTCGAATACCGGGAAAGCAAATTGGTCAAGCTGGATATACTAATAAACGGAGAGAGGGTAGATGCCCTCTCTCAACTGATTCATAGAGACCGGGCTGAACAGCAAGCCAGGTATGCCTGCGAAAGGCTCAAGGATGAAATCCCGAGACAGCAGTTTAAGGTGGCCGTCCAGGGGGCTATTGGCGCAAAGATTATTGCCCGAGAGACCATCTCGCCTTTTCGGAAGGATGTAACGGAAAAGTTGTACGGCGGGGATGTAACCCGAAAACGGAAGCTACTTGAAAAACAGAAAAAGGGGAAGAAACGAATGAAGGTGGTGGGTTCGGTCCAAATACCGCAGTCTGCCTTTCTTGCCGTGCTCAAGCGGGAGGCCGGGTAAAGCAGTTTTCAGCAATACGTTTCGATTGATATGGCTCTCATGGCTTCCGCCCTCGTTCCTTTGCCCATTTTGACCGTTCTAAGGCTTGCTCCGCCAAAATTCAAGCACGAAGTGTCTCTGTTCAAGCCGTCAGGCGCAACCTTGGCTCCAACTCGTCCCGTTTCCCGGGACTCAAACAGTTTCCATTTTTGCGCTTAGCCTCGCCAAGAATGTTTTGCAGAATGAGACCTTCCTGTGTGGACAATCTTGTATAATATAAAAGAAACATATTTTAGTATCTTCTGAGTCTGTTTCTTGAGACAAGAAAGAGAAAGTAAAATGCGTAGGCGACTCGGGGTCGAGCTGTTTTTTGAGGCCTTTATCGGGATCTACGTGCTTGCTGTTGTAGTGATTTGCTGGCGCAGGCCCCTCTGGTTAAGTCTTTTGCTCGGTGGAAGCCTCGTCATACAACTTTGGTTCTGGCGTGAAAAGGCCGACGCGGCAACAATGATTGCTGCCGCGCTGCTTGGCACCTCGTCTGAGATGCTCTGTGTGAGATTAGGTGTTTGGACGTACAAGGCCCCTGGCGTCGTGTTTGGACTTCCAGTCTGGATTCCTCTTGTATGGGCCTCCCTGTTCTGCCTCTTTCGCAGAATGTCAATTACCCTAACGTCCCTCGCACACAGGATATGGCCTGACGAGAAGGCGGGTGCAAGGAGGATCTTTTTTGGGATACTCGGTGGACTGATAGTTGTTTATTATCTCATTACTGCCAGTATTATCAGGAGATTAATTGCGGCGGTATATACCGTCTTTATGATACCTGCGGTGATCTTCTGGCGCAGTGAGAGAGATATGCTCATATTTGTTATTAGCGGCGTGCTGGGTACTCTGGGCGAGTACATCTGTATGAAGCTCGGTTTTTGGCAGTATCACTACCCTTTTCTCAGGTCGATCGGGGTGCCCATATCTCTCACACTGGCATGGGGCCTCAGCGGGGTCATAATCGGGAGGATTGCAGGGATCTGGGAAAAGGGATAACTGAACACTGATAGACTCGTAAAAAGTCAGCGTTCTGGTAATCACCGTAACATGATCGACACGCTAACGATTTTCCCTGTTGACTTTCAGCTCTTTCTGCCTTAGAAACCTTTGGACTGTGCGGTTCTGGGCGAAAACAAACGAATCGAAAGGCCTCATTCCATGTCAGACCAAACGATACAGACGCATCATAGTGAAAAACGTTTTGGGGTAGTTGCGGTACAGAAGGAATTCATTACGCCGGATCAACTTTTCAAGGCATTGAAGGTTCAGGTCCAAGATGATCTTGAGAAGGGAGACCACCGCCTCCTAGGAGAGATTCTGTTCGACGAAGGCGCCATGACGTGGACACAAGTCGGTGAAGTGCTCGAGACCCTCGGGGTCCTTCATGACGTTTTTGAGCAATAAGCTTAAATTGTAGGAACCCCTATATAGTCCCAAACACACCCTATCAAGGTTGTTCTTTCCCCTTAACCCTATCTATCCGATTTGAACCGGATTCCGTCATGTGTGAGAACAAACAGCTCTCACGTAGTAATAACAGCTGAAATCCTGCCAGGAGATATAACCCAGGTCAACACTTACATACCAGGCTGCCACAAATGAGCGTCGGTCTGAACTCCAAAGCCACCTCTCGTTCTGATCAAATATTGGTTCAATACAGAGATCGCCTGCCCGAGGCACATCCGTGAGGAGTGACATGAGTTCATTGATGGTAGGAAGTCTCCAGTCTGCATGCCCGGCAAAGCGCGTCTCGTTCAACTGTTTAACGTAATCATGGGCCTCATGCCAGGTCATGGGATGATCCGAACCTGCCTGTTGCCAGATCAACCCGGTAGCCTGGTCAGTGACGGTACCATCTTCGTTTACCTGAAAATCATTAGTGATGTGGGTGGCAGGACGCCACCGGGCGTCTGTCCCGAATACCTCCCGGGCTTGCCTGGTTCTGACCTTGATGCTTTCACTACGGAGTCTCTCTCTGGAAGCTGCTGGGTCAGCCTTATCCGACAAACCTCTTGTCGGCATCTCGCATACCTTCTCCTTCTTTTCTTCCCAAGCGACTTGCAGCTCATCAAGCGCCTTTAGCATCTCCTTAGCGCTGCTGAAACGGTCTTCTCTGTCCTTGGCCGTTGCCTTGGTGACAAAGTTGTCCCAGTCTGCATCAAGGTCGGGATTGCATTCACATAGACTTCTGAAGGAATCAATGGGGAGTTCACCGGTTAACATGCGATAAAGCATGACCCCCACAGGATAAAGATCCGCCCTGACATCCACTTGATTGGGGTCTTCTTCCTGCTCTGGTGCGGCGTAATAGGGTGAACCGACCATCAGGTTACTGGGACCTTGAAAGGTCTCTCCTCGAAGCTTGGACAGTCCAAAATCGGTGATCTTGGCTGTATCCTCGTCGGTCACCAGGATGTTGTAAGGCTTCATATCCCGGTGGATGATTCCGGCCTGGTGAAGACGGGAGAGTCCTTCCAGGGTTTGGCGGGTATAGTGAATTGCCTTATCAACGCTTACTATGCGAGAGGGCTCTTCCACACGGTAGGTTTCGCCGATGATCACACCCAGATTGTTGCAAAAGTATTCCATTACCAAGAAGGTGAGGTCTTCGGACTCGTGAAAGTCCCAGATGGCCACAATGTTCGGATGTCGCAGCCCTGCCATGGTGACAGCCTCGGTGACAAAGAGTCTTTTGATCTCTTCTTCACCTATAAGGGCCACAAGATTCGGATGGGGCGACAGGAGTTTCAACGCAACCACCTTTCCAACCACCGGCATACGGACCTTGTAGACCATGCCCATGCCGCCCTTGCCGAGCAGACCGCAAACTTCGTATTTGTCGATCTTTTTCACATCAGGTCCCTACGCCCACGCATTACCAAAGACGTGTGGCATTAAACTCAGGAAAGCCAATCTCCAGAATCTTACTTGCCGTAGTGGCGATATCATATGGAATAAACTTCATTTCTATATTTTGTGACGAAGTATCCCAAATGACGTATTTAGCGTTGTTATTACCATCCCGGGGCTGCCCCACACTTCCAACGTTGATAATGTATTGAAGGTTTTTCTGCAGAGTTAACTCTCCTTCACTCAAAGGCAAGCTTGCTATCTCTTCTCCGTCAAAACTGATGATTTGCGGGTAGTGGGTATGACCAACGAAGCATATCTCTTCTTCCATGGCCAGAAAGAGCTCTTTGAACTGGCTTGTTGTCAGTTGAAACAGGTATGTGATGACAGAGTCTGGCGGGCAACCATGTACGCATAGGCTTTTGTGAAAGGTCATGGAGAGTTTCAATGTATCAATATAATCTACAGTGTCGGCTGAAAGGAGTTGTTTCGTCAGAACCAGGGACTGTCTGGCTGAAGGATTCATACAGTCCAAACACGCGGTGTCCACAACTGCCAGCTCGTGGTTCCCCATGACAGAGGGGATGCTTCGTTCCCGGATCAGGTGTACAACTTCTTCAGGGTCAGGGCCGTAGCCGATGTTGTCGCCCAGGGACGCTATCCCGTCGACCTCAGCTCGATCAATGTCTGCCAGTACCTGGCTGAATGCCTCAAGGTTGCCATGTATGTCAGAGATAATAGCCAGTCTCATGTTTCGTTCCTAAGACACGTAGCAGAAGCGTACAATAATTTTCGTTGCAATGGAAAACCCATCCTTGCAGTACTCCCACCAGGAACTTCAAGATTAT
>JBEQLC010000320.1:0-1017 GCA_040326175.1 Desulfobacteria bacterium
CCATCCCATGTATACGGCAAAATTCATTGATGTCGTGAGTCCGAAGACATGGAAGAAGGGGAGGGCTCCCAGCATGATTTCTTCTCCCTTCTTAAAGCGCGGGAACCAGGCAGCAAGTTGCTGAACGTTTTTCACAAGGTTTTCCTGGGTCAGGACTGCTCCCTTGGAAACACCGGTCGTCCCTCCGGTATACTGGTACATAGCCACATCGTCGAATTTGAGAGACACCTGGGGAGGGTTGGGTTCGGTCCCTGCTATGAGCTTTTTCCATTTGTAGACATCCGGGGCTGACTTAACGTCCGCGGCCAGCTTTTTCTTTTTGGCAACGAGGGGAAACAAGAGGCTCTTGGGAAAAGGAAGGTAATCACCGATGGACGTGTAAATGATTTCTTTGATATTTGTCTGAGGTCGCAAATCTATCATTCGGTTTCCCAGAAGATCAAGGGTCACCAGGAGCTTTGCTTCTGAGTCATTGAACTGGTGACCCAGTTCCCGGTCTGAATACAGCGGATTGTTCATCACCGCCACCCCCCCAATCTTGAGGATGGCATAATAGGCCACAACACAGGGGATTAGGTTCGGAAGTAGAATGGCCACGCTGTCTCCCTTCTTGATTCCGAACCCGGCAAGGATAGTGGCAAAGCGGTCGACCATCTCCTTAAGCTCCGCATAGGTGACCTGGTATCCCTGAAATAGCAGGGCCATGTTGTCGGGAAACATCTGGGCGCTCCTGTCAAGGATATCAGGAAGGCATATCTCTTCGAACTCCACACTCTCTGGAACCCCTTCTTCGTAAAACTTAAGCCAGGGTTTTCCGTCTTGGCTGGATGCTGCAGTCATAGTGCGCCTCCTTTGTTAGTTTCCATCCATAAATGGCTCTTTTTTCGATGAGCGGCGTTGTCCACGGCTTTTCGTCTGCGGCGCACTACGTGTTCGCCTCAACAAAAAGCCTTCCATCGTTCTTAAGGTTTACCCTCTCAACTAGAACCCATCTCAAAGATGTGAATCAGGTTTCAG
>JBEQLC010000321.1:0-1003 GCA_040326175.1 Desulfobacteria bacterium
CGGCTCGCTCCCCGCGCACGAAGTGCTGCCGTAAGGCAGAACGCCCGTCCTTCAGGGCGGGGAGGCTTCACAATTCGACCTTCAACTGAACCGCATGCAGTTACTCGGCGTCCATCTTCTCGAGACGGCGTTGATGGCGTCCCCCTTCAAAAGGGGTGTCGAGCCATGTATCCACTAACTGCAGGGCAAGTGTGTCACCGATCAGTCGACCGCCCATAACTAAAATATTGGAGTCATTGTGGCGCCTGCTCATGATGGCTGAAAAAAGATCGTTGGCCAGTGCGGCACGCACACCCGGAAACCGGTTGGCAACCATGGACATGCCAAGGCCGGTCCCACACATCAAGATGCCGAGATCAAAACTGGCATCTGATACCTTGCTGGCCACTTTTTTCCCAAAATCTGTGTAATCCACAGATTCTTCATCGTGAGTCCCCACGTCTTCCACCTCAATTCCTCGCTTGAGGAGATGGGCAACCACTTTTTCCTTCATTTGATAACCCGCATGATCGGATCCGATAATCACGTTCATCTTTAAACGACCTTCGTTGTTCCATAGTTGGAAGGAATGTACTATCCGGAAACTCATTTAGTGAGCATCTCTGTTAGAGGCTATTTACGGACGCGCACTAAGCAGTTCGGGAAGCTGTTTAAGCATCCCAACACGTATACGGCCTAATACCGTGTTAAGCATGCTTTTTTATATAGTCCATGACATCTTGAACCGTTTGGAGTTTTTCTGCCTGATCATCAGAGATTTCCATGTCAAACGCTTCTTCCATAGCCATTATTAGTTCAACTAGATCAAGTGAATCTGCACCAAGGTCATCGACAAAAGATGCTGCCATTACGACCTCATCCGGTTCAACACTCAGTTTTTCAACGATGATGTTTTTTACCTTTTCTTCCACTGACACGTGCTATCACCTCCTCTTTTCCCAGAAACAGTTAGTTTCCATCCATAAATGGCCCTTTTGTTGCCGAGCAACGCTTCGCGCCCGAT
>JBEQLC010000322.1:0-595 GCA_040326175.1 Desulfobacteria bacterium
CAGACATTGTTGAGAAGCAGGAGGCTTAGGGCAGTAAAGAGTCGAATGCCCTGAACCTCAAGTGCTATATACCTTCTTGGTTGGATCCTTCCAGCCTAAACACTAACGTTGCAAAAGCCGAGGGTGCTGTAGATCCAAGGCGTCCAAGGGTGAGGCTGTAGTAAGCTCCGCCGAACCCTTGGCAACGCAGGAGATGCAGTATCATCGGCTTTCCCGAAGGGTAAACACGTGTGAATTATGAGGCAAAAAAAAGTAGAAGTCGTGCCTCGAACTTGATAATTGATGTAATGAAGTAAAGAAAGGGGGTTTAGACTCGTGGATACCTATGTGTGTACAGTATGTGGCTATGTGTATGATCCGACATTGGGGGACCCTGACAATGGTATTGAGCCTGGAACAAGTTTTGACGACCTTCCTGATGACTGGACCTGCCCTGTATGCGGGGCCTCAAAGGACCAGTTTGAGAAGGAGTAGTAATCAGGAAAGTCTCAACGGGTTGAAGAACCCTGCAGCAAGCTGCAGGGAATCTTCGACCGTAAGGAAGTGTGCTATTCTTAGATTCGCTCGCTAACCCCGCAGTCCGCCTGAGGCGGAC
>JBEQLC010000322.1:604-990 GCA_040326175.1 Desulfobacteria bacterium
CGTGCCATATGTTGTGGTCGGTTGACAGATGGCACAAGTGAGATCACGACATATGGTATCCTGAAGATGACATATGGCGTTATCTGAGGCGGACGGGGAATGCGCTCGCTGTTGCGGTTCAAATAAAGGAGGTTGTCATGAGCCAGGAAGTGAAGATCTACACCAGTCCGACCTGACCCCATTGTAAGATGGCAAAGGAGTTCCTTGCCCAAAAAGGGGTTGAGTTTACGACCTTCGACGTCACCAAGGACAAGGCAGCTCTGGAGGAAATGAGAAAAATCTCCGGCGGTGCCCTTAGAGTACCTGTAATATCGGTCTGCAGCGACGTGATGGTCGGCTTTGACCGTGAACGTGTCGAATTGGCGTTGAGGTGCCTTGGCCAGAGC
>JBEQLC010000323.1:0-955 GCA_040326175.1 Desulfobacteria bacterium
AGCGAGCGCATTACCCGCAGCTTACTGCGGGGTTAGCGAGCGAATCTAAAGATTGTAAAATTCCTTACAGTCGGCGCGAAGCACTGCCGTCGGGCAGAACATTTCCTGCAGCTTGCTGCCGGGAGCTTCAATCTGACCCGATGCTTGATAAATAGAAAGTATAAGTTGGGGCCTGAATGGCACACACACAATATGTGGGCGTTAAACGCAAAGGGCATCCATTGCTGACCCCGCCTATGGATCCTACCTACGAACAAATAATTATTTCACAGCTTCCTTCAAGGCCTTTCCTGCAACAAACTTAGGCACTTTACTTGCCGCAATATCTATTTCTTCCCCTGTCTGAGGATTTCTGCCTTTACGAGCCTTCCTGTCGGCCACTTTAAATGTACCGAATCCAATCAATAACACAGAGTCTCCTTTCCCCAGCGCGCTGGTAATGCTTGAAAGAACACAATCCACGGCCGCCTGAGCATCCTTTGTGGTTTTTACAACTTTGGAAACCTCATTGACTAAATCTCCTTTGTTCATGTTTTTTCTCCTTTCTTGAAAGAATATTACAATATATTGCAGAGGCTATATCCATTTCCTTTTGAAAGACTCCGAGCGCATAATTCGTAATCTAAAACCCCAAATATCACGTTTGCCTCAATTGTTTAAAATATTGAAGCTCCCCAGGAAATCCTCGACTGTAGGGATTGACAGTCTCCCTCCTGCTCCTTTCCAAGGCCATCACCCCCCTTGGTTAAGGGTAAGTGTACCAACAATCAGGTGCTTGCGCTTCCTTTGCTTTCTTCCTTTTCTTTGACTGCCCCCTCAAACAGTTTTTGTCTTTCCGGACAATGGCACAGAGGTTGGGGTTATCAATTTCTCTGCAGTTCTTATGGTCATACAGAGGGCACTCTGGATATTCTTTTGACAAAATTTATCCTCGTTTCCTGGCGTGGTTGCCAGG
>JBEQLC010000324.1:0-913 GCA_040326175.1 Desulfobacteria bacterium
GTATCAGGCCCTCATTGCGTTAGCCAACATAAACTCTGGCACCTTCAATATTGCCGGACTAGATAAGATCCTCGATAAACTCTCTGACCTCTTGAAGCCGCTGGGTGGGGAACAAGAAACCATATCCCTGGAACCTTTGAAACAGGTGGGGGCTCGCGGTGAAATCGAGGAGGTTCCGCTCGGAAAAGTATTAAGGATTCGCAAACACCCAGAGGCTTCCATGCAGGTATTCCTCGGTGTTCACATGGATACCGTCTTTCCAATAGACAGTCCTTTCCAAAAAACAGTTCGGGTAGGCGACAACACCTTGAATGGCCCCGGGGTCGCGGACGCAAAGGGCGGCCTTGTGATATTGATGACAGTCTTGGAGGCTCTGGAACGAAGCCCCTGGGCCGGCAATATCGGGTGGGAAATCTTAATCAACCCCGATGAAGAGGTCGGCTCCCCAGGCTCTGCAGCGTTGCTGGAAGAGAGTGCAGAGCGTAATCATTTGGGATTGATTTTCGAACCCACATTCCCCGACGGCAGCCTGGCTGCTAAACGTAAAGGGACCGGTTCTTTTACCGCAGTGGCACGAGGAAAGGCTGCACATGCGGGTCGAGATCCCCAGTTGGGCCGTAACGCAATTCGAGCAATGGCCGATTTTATCCAGGCCATAGATGACCTGAACGGCCAACGGAATGGCATCACCATCAACGCCGGGTTTATTCAGGGGGGTGGCCCAGTCAATATCGTTCCAGACCTGGCCATCCTGAAATTCAATGTCCGTTTTGCCC
Source organism: Desulfobacteria bacterium (assembly GCA_040326175.1). Taxonomy (GTDB): domain Bacteria; phylum Desulfobacterota; class Desulfobacteria; order Desulfobacterales. The sequence continues at coordinate 777 of JBEQLC010000324.1, forward strand.
TGCCAGGAGACGAAAACTGGGTGCAGAAGGAGCTTGATAAAGCGGCAAGGTCGATTAATGTTCTCGATGGTTTGAGCCTTGAACTTCACGGGCAATTTTTTCGCCAACCTAAGATACTGAGCAAGGCCAACCATCGC
>JBEQLC010000325.1:0-829 GCA_040326175.1 Desulfobacteria bacterium
ACCAAGTGTCCAATCGCGTTTTCTTTCATAATTCATTGTATTATATAGATTTACGTTCATTTGACTTTTTTGGAAATTGGGTTTGTTTTGCATAAAAGAGCTGATTTGTAGAGAGTTCTCGACAGATGTAGAGGGCAAGTTAGTGAAGAGTGAGCTAAAGTGCCTAAAGTGAGCTAAAGTTGGATTCTCGATGCTTGTAAATGGTTCATAGTTCATAGTTCATGGTTTCCGCCATACGACGGCGGATCTGCGACATTGGTTAATTGGCTGGGCCTGCTGGCTCTAAGTCCTTGCCACTCGGTGGCTTACAAAAATCAGACTACAGACATCAGACTAAAGGCTTTTTTGGCGTGTATCTGCTGATACGAAAACGTGCGGTTCTCCGCTATATATGGCGCCTGCTGGCGGTTTATGTTAGCCTGCTGGCCCCTAAGGGACAGGCTAACATAGGTGTATTATACCAAATTTTGAGTTTGATTTCAAGTAGATTTTAAATAAATGTCCGAGACACGGCACTGTATTCTGGACGCTCGTTAGTGAGGAGTGAGCTAAAGTGAACTAAAGTGCCTAAAGTGAGCTAAAGTGCAGGTGAAGGGGAAGGTTAGGCTGTTCAAGGTTGTCGCTTAAATGAGTTTTACCGGGTGAGAGATAAGCAACTTAGATGCAATTAGTTTGTCGAATTGCCCAAAATTAAGTGATAATCCAAGGATTAAAACGGTTGAGTACACCGTTGAGCTATTTGTCACTGCCCTTAAGTTTTTGTTGTTTTGGTTTGCTAAACCGTTGGCTGAGTCAAATCACTGTATTAAGCGAAAAGAAACCATTTGAC
>JBEQLC010000326.1:0-801 GCA_040326175.1 Desulfobacteria bacterium
GTTATGGGCAGATCCTTAGGAAGCGCGTGTGCTCTGGAATTGGCAGCTTCCTATGAACCTGACATGTCAGGCCTTATCATTGACAGCGGGTTTCCCCACACCGTCCCGCTTTTGAACTGCCTGGGTGTTGACACTCAGTCTCTTGGCATCACTGAGGCAGACGGTTTCAGGAACATCCAAAAGATCGGACAGTTTGCGAAACCAACGTTCATCATTCACGCTCAGCACGACCAGTTCATTCCTGTGACAAGCGCTGAAATTTTGCAGGTCCAATGCATAGCGCGCAGCAAAGAATTTCAAATGGTAGCCGGCGCTGACCACAACACTATCTTGTTGCAAACAGGCAAACAGTATTTTGAAGTCATTAAGAAATTTATAAACAAAATTCAGGGAATACGCGAGAAGCGCTCCTACCGCAAAAGGCGAGAAGGTAAGACACATTAAGAAAAACAACCTGTTGTCTTGCACACACAATGAAACACGGATAAGGATTCTTTGGTCGAGTTCCCAAAAGTTCTTCTTGACAGGGTCGGCGGTTTCATAATAAAAAATGACAGTTTGAGGAGAAAAAGAATGTTCGGTTACCTGACTAGACAATTTGGAAATAGCGCCTGGTATTGGTGGTGGAGTTCAGAAGGGGTTTGCCCACCGCCTGAGAGGTAACCGGTTTTTCCGGTAGAAATCGAAGCCGTGGGTAAGCTCCTTGCCTGCGGTTTTTTTGTTTCAACGCCGTGGGCATGTGAAATGCTCGCGGCTTTTTTATTGACGGCTTCGTAAAAGGTTCATCTGCGGTGTTGCGCC
>JBEQLC010000327.1:0-422 GCA_040326175.1 Desulfobacteria bacterium
ATAGTCGGCCATCCCCGTTGAAACGTCCAGTGCATTCCCCCAGCCGTCAAACCCCGCAACAAGAATGGGCTCTTTTAGATTGGGCAATTCTTCTATGTGGATTCCTTGCTTTTTCATATCCTTAATTTTGACATTCAGACGCCTGAAAGTCAAGGTGTTCGTTTCTTGCGGTTATTGTAAAAGTCGATGATTCAGAGAAAATAATATGTTCAGTATTCTATTAAACCTTCAGCTAATCTGAAGGTCCGAGCTTTGCTATGCAGATAAGTGAGTGTATTCACCGCCCGCTTCGCTCGAGGCACAGAGGGCGCAGAGTTATTACCGAGTTTATTCCCCATTTTCCCCTTAGCGCGACGCGCTAAGCGAAAAACGCATCCCTTCGGGAGATAGCTGTTGCCCTTCAGAAGAGCTGATTTGCTGAT
>JBEQLC010000327.1:432-789 GCA_040326175.1 Desulfobacteria bacterium
AAAAGTGCTCAGTCCACCTCCGGCGGACATAAAACTATAAGCTTATACTGTCTGGCGCTGAACAGTGTCCGTGAACATTTGTACCCCTTCAGGGGCTATGTGTTTTTGCTTTACGCCCTCCCTGCCCTGTGGAATGCGAAGCCTATTCCTCTGGGGTCAGCGTAAAGCAAAAAAATATGTAAGCCTCAGCGTCCTCTGCGACTCTGCGGTGAGTGAAATATAATTGTTGACCCTTTTAGGGTCCCAATCAAGCCTCCCCTTTTAGGGGAGGTTATTGACTTTTAAACATTTTCGCGGCATCCAGATCCTCACACAACCCAACGCCCGTAAAAAGGAAAGGTGGTTAGAGAAAAATCC
>JBEQLC010000328.1:0-785 GCA_040326175.1 Desulfobacteria bacterium
GCCATGCGGGAAGGTCGCGAGTTCGAGTCTCGTCGTCCCCGCCACAAGATATAAAAAAGCCCATCTTAATTTGAGATGGGCTTTTTTATTGACAGGCCGGTGATCTAACCGTAAAGAACCTACATGGTTTATTTCGTCTATATCCTACAGAGCCTCAAAGACGGAAGTTATTATGTAGGATCCACTCAGGATCTTGATTCTCGCCTGGAACGGCATAATCAGGGCCGATCCAAATACACAAAAGCTAAAAAACCATGGGAACTGGTTTTCAGAGAGGAGCATCCCGATAGATCCTCTACCATTAAAAGAGAATCCGAGATTAAAAGAAGAAAAAGTAGTCAGTTTATCGAATCCTTGGTTAGTACGTCCCGCATGGCCATGCGGGAAGGTCGCGAGTTCGAGTCTCGTCGTCCCCGCCACAGAACTTAAAGCCCGTCAAATCGACGGGCTTTTCTTATATCATGGCCTACTTCGTATATATTATAGAAAGCCTCAAAGATCATAGCTACTATGTCGGTTCCACGCAGGATCTTGATGAAAGGATTAATCGGCATAATGGAGGACGTTCAAAGTACACAAAGGCCAAACGGCCGTGGAAAGTAGTTTATCATGAAGGTTTTCCAGATAGATCCAGCGCCTTGAAGCGAGAAAAACAGATCAAACGACAAAAACGAAAAGGATTCATAGAAAAGCTGTTTAAAAACTTTGAATCCTAGTTCGTTCTGGTTAGAACGTCCCGCATGGCCATGCGGGAAGGTCGCGAGTTCGAGTCTCGTCGTCCCCGC
>JBEQLC010000329.1:0-770 GCA_040326175.1 Desulfobacteria bacterium
GGTACCGCCGGGCCGGTGCAGCGCAACCAGTTGCTTGGCAAGGCATACGCGCTTCTGCACCCCATAAATTTCAATGAGCCTTTCGGCCTGTCCGTTATTGAGTCCATGGCCTGCGGCACCCCTGTGATCGCCTTTAACAAGGGGAGCATGCCCGAGTTGATCGAGCATGGCAAAAACGGCTTCCTGGTTTCGGGCTGCGAAGAGGCTGTTGAACATATAGTCAGGATAAAGGATATAAATAGATCGGACTGTCGCCGGACGGTCGAAGACCGCTTTACCTCAGACAGTATGGTCGAAAAATATAGAGACGTTTACACACAGGTGCTTCAAAAAGCACGTAAGGATTAGCGGACAGCCAAGTGATGCTCCCCGCAGTCCCGATGAACCGCAACGGAGCGCATTCCCCGCAGCTTGTCGGAGCACAGCGGACCTGTCCGCCGGAATTGTGGCGGAGATCCCGTCTTGACGGGGCTGCAGGGAGCTTCAATCTGTCACAGTGCTCTCAGCCGGTCCGCTATTCTTACGGGCAAACCCGCCAGGGGCGGGTAAAGATTTTAAATGCTCAGTCGCCTCTTGTTAGTACGGAGAGAGAGGTCTCGTCCGTGCTAGTCGTGGGCTTTCTTGAACGCCCTGATCTCACTCAGCAGTCGTTCAACCGTTGTCTTGGCCCGCTCTGAAGAAATACGCTTTTTCAGTCCGATTAGTGCTTGCTCAACCCGCTCAATCTCGCGCATCGCTCCTGTCACATCGGATGGGGTATCAAGGCCAGT
>JBEQLC010000032.1:0-11098 GCA_040326175.1 Desulfobacteria bacterium
CTGGCTGTAGAGGGACGGCCCGGTCAACCCGCGGGACCCGACTTGGATTTAGTATCTGTTGTGACTGCCCTGGTGAAAAAAGGGGCGAACGTGAATGCAAGGGATGAGCGGGGATTCACGGTTCTATGGTTTGCTTTGAAGGAGGGGAACGAGGACGTTATAAGGGTCCTGTTAGACAACGGGGCAAAGGTAAATACGGCAGGATGCAAGGAAGGCTTGACGCCTTTGATGCAGGCCGTGCAAATGTGCTGCCCTTCAGTTGTCAAGTTGCTGTTGGAAAAAGGTTCTGACGTAAACGCCAAGAAGGGCGACATCACGCCGCTGACTTTGGCAAAAGCAAGAAAGAGTATGGAGCTTATTCACCTTCTCAAAAACGCCGGAGCCCGGGAATGACACATTATCCTTCCTTATGCTCATCGGGATACGTCTCTGAATTCCGTTGTGCGCAACTCAGCGCCAAGCTTGTTAAGTTCACTGCTGAAGCCTTCGACCAGCCGCTTTAGAAGCAATTCCTGCTGGTTTGGGTAGAACAGAAAAAGACTCATCATCTTTCTTTGCTCTTCTAATCGGGGTTCGCGTTTTACACCCAGTTTCTTCACCAAGGGCCTCAGGTCATGCATGGCCTCCGAGATGCTCTTGTATCGTGCATTCGGGTCTCTCTGCGTAGAGCGGATAACGAAACCGCACAACTCCTCGGGCAAGTCAGGAACAAAGGCGCGCGGATCCGGGATATCCTCACGAAGGCGCATATCGATCATCTTATTGATGTCATCTTCAGGATATGGTCTCTGGCCGGTAATCATCTCAAAAGCCGTGATGCCAAGGCAATAAATATCGGTTTGCTCATTTACCGAGTCTCCCTCGATCAGTTCCGGCGGGGCATAAAAGATCGTTCCCCGCAAACTGGAATCTATATCTCCCGGCGAGCACGCCAGTCCAAAGTCAACGATTTTCACCTGATCATTTGGCTGAACAAAAAGGTTAGGTGGCTTGATGTCCTGGTGGACGATGCCTTGCTTGTGTGCATAATCCAGCCCGGCACACACCTGCAAAAGAATATCCACCACCCTCGACGCCGGCAGTTTGTCCATTTTTTCCAGAATATAGTCCAGGGGCAGACCCCGAAGATACTCCATGATGATAAAAATCGTTCTGTACAATTCTTCAATGTCGTAGACTCTAATGATGTTTTCGTGGTTGAGGTGTGCGATGGTCTTTGCCTCATATCGAAACTTCTTTGAAAAATCAGGATCCATGGCCATGTCGTGTTTCAGCATTTTGATCGCAACGGGCATGTCCAGATCTTTATGAATGCCCCTGTACACGACCCCCCAACCGCCCAGGCCGATAATTTCGTTTATGACGTACTTCCCCACCGTTCTGTCTGCGGTAACGCTTTCCCGAGAGAGGCGACGGGCAACAAGCTCAGTCAGAAAATTCCGGATATCCCCACATTCCTCACATACTTCATCAAACTGCGCCTTGGTTATGCCCCATAGCTTTACTTTGGTTTCGGCATCAATGTGAGCGCTACGGGGCCAATCCGTTATGAGTGCTATCTCACCCGCAATATCTCCGGCCCGAAGACGGGAAAGGGGATGCTCGGAGCCGTCTTTTTCAACGCTGACCACACACGAGCCCTCCTGAATCACATAGAAGGCATCTCCCGGTTCTCCCTGCGTGATGAACCTTTTCCCCGGTTCGACATATTCGGGTGTCATGCGGTTCAACAAGGGGCATTTTGCCTCTTCAGAAATGGCATCAAAGAGTTGTGTGCCCCTGAAGAATTCCAAATCGGCAGGACACATCCTTTTCTTGCCTGCTTGTTCCATATCTCGAGGGAGAGTCTCGCGGGTTTCCGGATGAAGCCTGACCCCTAAGAAGCAGCACTTATTGCTATCCGGCGTCTGACGCGCCCATACCACTTCCCCTCTGATTGCCTGCCACACATCTTCATGGACAAGCCTCATTCGCATATCAAGCAAAGAACCGATCCCGAAGCTCAGAGGTGCTTCCAGCAGCAGACCGCCCTCACTCCTGTCGCGTATGTGAACCAACCAGGTGTCACGCTTGTCTTCAGATGCCCCGTCTTGTCCATCTGGATCATACTTTGGGTGCACGATACCGATTTCCGAAAACGGCAATGCCTCTCTGGGCCACTGCCTCCGTTCTTCTTTCTCCGTCACCATGCCCCCCCATATCCTAGGCGATGTGCCTAGATCTCCTGATTAGCGATCCTGCTGGCGCGCAGCACAAAGCGCGGGCCCTCGTTGGAATCGGCGGCATTGCCGACCATCTCGAGAACTTTGGCACCTGACACCATGGCGATTCCCGGCGCATTTGCCCCCCTCACCTGGTTCCGGTTAAGCTTGAGAGCCGTGGCACCGTTGACGGCAATGCCCGGGGCTCCAGTGCCCGATACGATGTTATCTTCGATGATGGCAACCGCACCGTTCCTGATGCCGATGCCCACGGAGCCGCATTCATAGACGAAATTGCCGATGAGCCGGACGGGCGTCTCCCTGGATCCGGCTCCACTGCAGCCGATTCCGGGCCGGAGCTTTCCGTTTCGGTACACAACGTTCTTGATAACCGTCGGATGGGTTGGGCGGTCGATGCCGTGTTTTCCTTGCAGCTTTCCCTTCTGGTTTAAAATGCCGCCACCAGGGTTGTCGTGGACGATGTTGCCGATGATCACGGGGGCGGCCCCATGCTTTGCGCCCAGTCCGGGCGAGGGATCACCCCCCAATGCGGCGTCGCTATTCATGAACAACTCATTGCCGAGTACAAGGGGCGCAGAAAAATGGTTGCACCCAATGCCCAGCCCCAGGCTTTCGCGGATGATGTTGTGGTATATTACTGCCTCGGCTTTGTGCTTTACGTTCGCCCAACGGAAGTCTCGCTTTGCCATGGGACTGTCCTGATCCGCGTATACGACGTGATTGCCGATGCCCGTGCTTCCGATGTTTCGCAGGTAGCAGTTCATGATAATGGGACTCGCACCTCGAACGTTCAGGCCGTGGGCGTGACCTGGTATGTGGTGGTCCTGCTTCGGGAGATTCTGGATCGTGAAACCGTCGACGATGCTATTTCGGCCGACGCCCGGGTTGAAATCCATCATGCCGCAAGTCGACGATTTCGACTTGGAACCGTCGATGATGGTTCGCATGGTGCGGCGGGGAAGTTTCAGCCGTGAGCCATCCACGGCCATAGGCTCTTCGCCGCCCCCGGCCGCATCAGACACCAGCCTGATGCCGTCCTTCATGACAAGCAGCTCAAAGTAGGTGCCTGGCTTGACGACAACGATGTCTCGAGCCTTGGCGGCGTCGATAGCGCCCTGAATCGTCTTGAAGTCATCCGGAACAACGAGGCGATTCCCGGTGTGAAACGACATGTCGATAACTTCCTGGGCTGCTTTTTGGGCTGCTTTCAGGGCGATGGTGATTGCAGCGTCGATGGAAGGTGCTTCTACCTCCGCAACGCTTTGAAGTTTCAGGATGTTTTTGGGAACGCCGCAGATTCTGTCCTGCACCTCGCGCTTGCGCTTGTCCCACACCGCCATAGCCGGACCTTTGCCCCCCTCATCGCCTTGAGATGTCTTCGAAAGCTGGGGATCGTCGAGAGGAATGTTCTGCAGATTAGCGACCGCATGCTCTTCCCCATAATAGCTGCCGGGAGTTTCCTGGTACGCCTTTGCGAACTCGAGAGACTGTGACTTCTGCTCAGGGCCACTCGCAAGGTTATCAACCGCAGACCCAGCAGCAGACGATTGTTCCGGGGACGACAGGGCCATCGAGTCTTGGGATGGAACCTCCACCCGAGACGCTGATCGCTGTGCATGGAACTTCCAGGCGGCTATGCCACTCCCTCCCAGCACCAGGACAACTGCTGTGGCCAGCGCCACCCTGCGCCATCGTTGCTGCGTGGCCCGTTTGTCTATTGTTTCCGTGTCAGCGGCTTCCCGGTCTATCCGAACCTTATACAACCGAACCGGCTCACTAATATTCTTGACGGCGTGCTCTCCCAGATACTCAAAGCCCAGGGACAGCTTATGCTTGACCTGATCATAAACCATCCTCGAAATGGAAATACCTCCCGGGTCGGCCAGTCCTTCCAACCGGGCTGCAACGTTCACTCCGTCGCCGTAGATCCGTTCCCCTTCCTCGATTACGTCCCCCAGGTTTACCCCTATGCGAAATTCCATCCTGCGGTTTTCAGGCAAAATATCGTTTCGAGCTCGAAGCTCCCGCTGGACCTCTACAGCACACTGCACAGCATCCACGACACTGGCAAACTCAGCCAGCATGTTATCGCCCGGGGAGTCCACCAACCTACCCCGGTATAAATCGATCAGGGTGGTTATTATTTCCCGGTACGCGGTCAAGGTTTGTACAGTGGCTTCTTCATCATCATGCATGAGGCGACTGTAACCCTTGACATCGGCGCTGAGGATAGCGGTGAGTTTCCGTTTTGCGTGGTGTGTTTCCATGGGAACCCCCTTAAATACAAAAAGCCTCCAAAGGATTCAAGAAATCCTTCAGGGGCTACGTGTCGCTGCTTTTTGCCAATATCGTCCCATCAGACGTCCCAACAAGCCTGTTGTCCGGCTGTCAGCTGTGTTGAAAGGAATCTTCACCTTCTGAAGATTGAATTTTTTCACTATCATAGAGGGATTATAGAGGCAACACTCTTTTTTTGCGCAGACAATACGCAGAAAAATTCAGCAGTGTCGTGCTTGGCGGGCTTCAACTAGTTGAAGACACAGAAAAAAGGGGGTTTATATGATGGGCGTAACCGTCAGGCAAGAAGCGAACTGAACCGCTGGATAATAAATCACCTTCGACCATCCTCAAAATGTTATCCGCCTTCGCAGAAGACCACGGGCTTGCCCGTGGATGAATGCGCAAACAATCAATATGCTACGGCGCGATGTCGCCCCGAAGCTGAGGCGGATAACCGCGTCGTAGCCGAAGGCGAAGACGGGTACTTTAGTGGGACCACGGGTTTACCGGTGGGGCTCCATAATACTATTCTGTTATCTTTACTCCACATACTATGGAAGCTGTGCATATCTTTACTCCACATACTATGGAAGCTGTGCAGACTTGCGTCGCACAAACTCCAACTGCCATCACCCCTGATATAGTTCTTATTGACTCCATATTACACATGACCTAAACTATCTTTAGACTGTACGCCCCCGTAGCTCAGGGGATAGAGCAAAGGATTCCTAATCCTTGCGCCGCGTGTTCGAATCACGCCGGGGGCACCAGCCAAATTAATAGTTATGTCAACCAGTTAGCGCCATTCTATCATCCCCAAAAAGTGGTATCAATTGGTGTGCATAGGCACCTCTCATGACCGATAGGTATTGCGAGTATCAGACCAAACAGATGAAGGTGGCGTTGGAGAGCGTTGTGGGTGATGTTGTTCCGTTCGGCAAGTTGGGAACTAGAGATAACACAATCACACCGTAAGTTTTTTGGGGTAGGGAGAACTGTAGATACTATGGCATTACCTCGAATTTGGCAATTCTTGAGATTGTTTCTTGTAATCATACAGTGAGAGTCGTTTGGCCCGAACGAAGCCTCGCAGTTCAAGATATGAAACCCTTATCGTAAGGAGTTCAGCAGTCAAGGGGAGTCAAGATCAATAGCAGGCATCGAGCATCCTACACGAAATCGGACTTATACAATATACGGGGGCATTGCTTCTTCGGAGGTGATATTCCGAATACAGAGCACGGCCTATTTCTTCCCCAAAATCTTCCTTATCGCTTGGGATAAGTCGTTAATTTTGAATGGCTTCTGAATAAAGCCGTTACAGCCCCGGTCCAATATCTCGGTTGCTTCACCATCAATGCTATATCCACTGGAAAGCAAGACCTTTATATCTGAGTTGATTTTCTTCATACCGTCATAGGATTTGCCGCCACCCATAGTAGGCATAACCATGTCCAAAACAACTATGTCTATGGTATCCCGATTTTTCCCATAAACCTCGATGGCCTCTTTGCCATCCCTGGCCAACAGTACCTGGTAGCCCATGGTCTCCAATAAATCTTGGCCTACTTCCAGGATAACCTCTTCATCGTCTACCAGGAGGACCGTCCCAGTGCCCTTAACGACTTTTACAGGGGTCCTGGCAACCTGCCGAACCCTATTTTCTGATGCAGGCAAACAGATGCTGAAGGTAGTTCCCTGCCCCTGCTTGGATTTTACATCAATATATCCGCCGTGGGCCTTTACTATGCCGTAAGCAGAAGCCAGGCCAAGACCGGTGCCACGACCCCTTTTCTTGGTAGTGAAGAAAGGGTCAAAGATGTGCTCGGCGGTCTTTTTGTCCATGCCCATTCCGGTATCGGTCACGGTTAACTGAACGTACTTACCCGGCTTTGGATCATAGTGACTACTCTTCATTTTCTTGTCATCCGTGTTCATTGTCTTTATGACCAGATCCCCACCGTCAGGCATCGCATCAGTAGCATTGACACACAGATTCAAAAGCACCTGTTCTATCTGGCTGCGGTCAACGTCTATAGCAAACAGGTCTTCGGCAAGCTCTCGGTCAACCGTGATATTCTTTTTGGTCCTCATGAAGGTTTCGCAAGCCTCTACTACCAATTGGCTCAGGTCGATGGGCATAACCTCATATTTCCCCTTCCTTGCGTATCCAAGGAGGTGTGAGGTTAGTCTGGCACCGCTTCGAATCTGTTTCTCGACGTTCTTCAAACGCTCATAATAAGGGTGAGCGGGATCCATATCCAAATACATCAAGGAGACATTCCCCTGGATGCCCATGAGCAGATTATTGAAGTCATGGGCAATACCGCCCGCCAGCGTACCAATGGCTTCCATCCTTTGAGCTTTCTGAAGTTGGCCCTGGAGTTCATTTTTCTCTTCCTCGGCTCGCTTGTGGCCGGTGACGTCCACTATGTTGCCCAATACAGCCGGCCTTCCCTGATACTCTATACGAGTGTTTCTTCTTACAATCCATATGGTTTCCCCGTCCTTTGTTAAGCCCCTAGCCTCATACACCCTTGGGGCTTTTTCTCCCTTCATCCTCTTTGCCCTTATCTGATCGGTCAAAGCCCTGTCATCAGGATGGACCAGCCTCCACGATTCTATGCCCATCAATGCTTTTCTTGAATACCCGTAAATTTCAGCAAATCTTCTGTTGGCAAATACTATCTTGCCATCGCAATCAATGTAAATGCCGGTGAGCGAATTTTCAACCAGGGTACTGTATTCTTCCTCCGATTCCCGCAGAGCTTCCTCTGCCTGCTTGCGCTCACCTATCTCCTGCTTAAGTTGCTGATTCGCTGTCAACAAGTCCTGTGTGCGTTCTGCAACGCGAGCTTCCAAATTGTCGTTAGCTCTTTTCAGGGCTTCCTCCGCTTGTTTAAACTGGGTGATGTCTCTCGCAATACCAAATGCGGCAACGACATTTCCTTTAGAATCAAACATAGGTGACGCATTGTTTAATACATTGATGTAGGAACCGTTCTTGGTTCTATATCTGTATTCTATGTTATCCTGCCTCTTGCCTTCAGCCAATCGAGAGAAACGCGCTCTCATAGCTTCTGAATCATCAGGATGGACCAGTGCGAATCCATCCGTTCCTCTTATCTCTTCTTCTGAATAGCCCAAGGTTGTCCCGGTTGCCTCATTGGTGAATAGGAAAGCCCCCTCCAAGTCGACCATAAATATCATGTCATGACTACTTTCTACCAACGTTTTATACTTTTCTTCAGATTCTCTCAGTGCCTCCTCAGCCAGCTTGCGCTTGGTGATGTCCCGAAATACCCCCCTACTTCCTGAATAAATACCGTCGGCGTCGAAAATAGCGTTAACGCTTAACTCTCCATGAAACTTGTCCCCATGTTTCGATACCCATGTAGATTCAATGCCAAGTCTTCCTGTTTCGACTAATTCTTTTACTTCAGGTTCAAACTTGATCATAGATTTTTCACTTATGATTTCAGAAATATGCATTCCAATCATTTCTTCTTTGGAATATCCTAAATTCTCGGCCATTGATCTGTTCACGTAGATAAGGTTTTCATTCCTATCTGTGATGGCAAAGAAATCAGTTACACTGTCCACAAAAGTTCTCAACTTCTCTTCGGATTCTCTTAGCGCCTCCTCAGTCAGCTTGCGCTCGGTGATGTCGGTAAGCACTCCAAAGCTGCCTTGAAAACGACCCTCATCATCAAGCATTGGTTGCGATGATAGGATCGTAGAAACCTTTCTCCCGTCTTTGCCGGTCCAGACAATCTCGTAGCTCCCGGGCTTGCCTTGCCTTCGTCCGGCCATCTGTTCTTTGAGTATTTCCTGATTTTCATGGTCGAGAAAGTCGATAACACGACGCCCAATCATTTCATCCCGTGAATATCCAAACATTTCGGAAACTCTGTTGTTGACGTAGGTGAGGACACCATTCTCATCCTGCACTCCCAAGCCATCGTTCATTGTCTCTACCAGCTGACGATACCTTTCTTCACTCTCTTTAAGCGCCTCCTCAGTCAACTTGCGCTCAGTCACATCTCGAACAATACCGCGAAAACCGATTCCTTTACCCTCTGAATTCTTTATCAAGGATATTGACCCCTCGACGTTTCTGGTACTGCCGTCTTTTCGTAAGAGCTCATATTCAAATCCTTTGTGAGGTTTTCCTGTGGCGTATACTTTGTTATATGACTGATAGACCTCTCTTGCGGTTTCTTCATCCATATATTGTCGGTTGTTCATACCTGTCAATGCATCGCGGGTATATCCTACTATGTTGCACAATGAATCATTGAAAAAAGTGAAGTTCCCTGCGATGTCGACCTCATAATAGCCATCCTCAATGCTATCCAGAATAATTCCGTACTTTTCTTCCCTCTCCCTCAGCGCATCCTCTATCCGCTCACGGGCAACAGCTTTCCGGTCTGCCTTCTTAACTCTTTGCTGCGATTCTTCGTAGGTTCGCTTCTTAGACATCAGGACATCCTCCCGTTGTGAAGCCTCCCCGCCCTGAAGGACGGGGAGTTTCACACAGTGCATGCAGCCGGTTTCAGCGTCACATGGCTATCATGGCGAGGTCCAGCTAATCTGTCATTATTTGAACCCCTTATACGTTAATGTGGTCAGCATTGTCAAGCTGGGATGCCTACTATTCGCCCAACGTACAACCCCACAATAGATTATGATAAGCATTCGTGGACTTGATAAAACAAGGACAAGAACTTAGTAGCATGGCAGCAAAGGCGGAAAATTGAAGCTCCCTGCCACGACAAGTCGGGATAGGGAAGGCCGCTCGCCGTGGCAGTTCAGGGGATAATTAGGAGATGTTTGATGTATCTTGTGTCGAGATCCTTCGGGGAAACTGATCCGTATTCATTTTCAAGCTCTCCAAGGAGACGGTCAATGGTTCTTTTTGCTTGGTCAGAAATCTCATCAATAGCCTCCTCAGACCGCATTTGAAGCCAGTCCCAAAAGGCCTTTTTCATTCTCTGGGCAACCCGACGCGGCTTTGTCTTTGTCTCCCAGAGGTCTCTAAAGAAAGCTTTCAATTCCTTTACGGAAACGGGCTCTATGTCATCAGACAGGCCAAGGTAATCTCTGGCCCAACAGGTCAAAACAAGGTTTTTGTGAGTAACAGGCTGATAGGCCACAATGGGATGAACGATGGCGCCTTGAGCAAACAACTGAGACAGGAGCTGATCTGCCGCCATGATCTCCTCAACGGCGTTTTCACAATGAGTGACATCTTCGAGGGACTCGAACTCACGGTATGGCTCACCCTCAGCAAAGTCTGTGTGAAAAAGCGGCCGCTTCTTGAGGAGACCTTCGAGCATCCCTTCCCACGCATCACCCCAGAAGCTTAAGTCAAAGTCCTGCCCGGCAAACCAGCTCCCTTGCAGCCATTTTTCTGTCTTCCATCGCAGCTCCAAGGCAGCACCGTAACCGACTCGGAAGATCTGAGCTAAAGGAAATCCCTGAACCAAGCGGGTGGCTTTCTGCACGTCTCCTTGTGTCACCCTGTCAAGCCCGATACTCAGGTACCCACAAGCCTTTCTCACGACAGCTGCCAGGTGTTCTTTGTCCCGAACCATGAGAACATCGGCTGAGATGATCTGATTGCACACAGCGGCAAATTCGATCTGAAGCCTCTGCACCAAGTGAACGTCCCCTATCTGCTGAAAAGACAGGTGAAAAAGGTTCTGACCCCGGATAAGGGCAACGGTGGAGACAGGGACGGGGTAATTGAGCGACTCCTCTTGAATGACTTTGCGAAGTTGAGGCTCCTTCTCAGCAAGTCTTTCGGGATTCAAGTGCTGGTAGATTCCTATGGCATCCTCAAAGGGGAGGAAACCCTTTTCAGCCAACCGAACATTTCTGAGACTATACATTCTCTCTTCGACTTCGGCCGGCAGCGCCCCTGCCAATTCCAGCAAGACCTTATGAAAAATACTCAGGTCGTGGTGTGCAAGGCGCTCAAAAAACTCCCTGGTGGTTTGTTCGTACTGATCATTATTGATTCGAATATAGAAGAGACTGTCCAGGCTGAAATAGCCCTCCCCGAAGTCCGATGGCGATTCATCCTCTTGTAGTATTCTGACCTCAATATGCTTGAACATATGAAGCTCAATAAGCTCAATCTGCTCGCGCAGCCCCCAGATCAAAAGCCTGTCGGGGTCTGCCTTGAGCAGAAGGCCCAGCCAGCGATTAACCGAATCGATCTCCAGTCGGTCTTTTGTCCACAGCTCGAGGTCCAACAGGTATTGCCACTGATCATTGGAAGCGAGGGACAGGATCGGAAGAGCATCTTCAGGACCGATCTCCTGAATTAGCCAGAACAGGTCCTCCTCGGCCAGCGATTGAACCAGCGTGACAGGCGCGGGTGAATCAAGAATCAGATCCAGGGCCTTCTTGCCGGAGACCCGCAACAGATCTTCTGGACTGACGACCGAGAGTGTTTGCTTTTCTGGCGGCTGTTTCATGAGAAGTGCCTCAAGTGTCTAAGGTGTCTAAAATGAGCTAAAGTTGAGAATTTGAAGATACTTTTTGATTGCTCGTCTCATTACTTGGATCGGCTTATTTAGTCTTATTGG
>JBEQLC010000330.1:0-751 GCA_040326175.1 Desulfobacteria bacterium
CCTCCCAAACACTTCTGCCGAACCATATTGTGGAGATCCGTTCATCATCGCAATACAAGAACAATTGCACGGGGGCAAAAAAGTGAGACGGATTTCGCGCAGCATCCACCTCGCAACCCGGAAAATGTCGCTTCAAATAACCCTTGGCTTCAATAGTCTTGGATGCGTCTGACATGGTATTTCCTTTCAAAGACTGTTGCTTGTTTAGAAGCCGGTTGCTCTTTCACAACCATATACCCGCAAGGACGGTGTCCTAATCTCCCACCGGCCGAAAGATAGCATTTCCCACCTTTATAAGACTCAGATTAAAGATATCAAGTGCATATCATAACATTTTGAGGATGGTCGAAACTAGAGATAATATGGCAGTATCGTGAATTTGGCCTGACTTGCGATAAATCGGCCAATCGTGAATTTGGGAGATTCTAAGACCTTTTCTTGTAATCATGCAGTGAGAGTCGTTTGACCTGAAGCAAGGCCCGTGGTTGAAGATATGAAACCCTTATCGTAAGGAGTTCAGCAGTCAAGGTGGATAGAGATAAGGCAGTATCGTGAATCGGGCAGGATTCGAGATTAATGCCAGAAACGAAAAGTGCGATATTCGTAACGCTGACAACAACATATAGATGTTGAAAAGGCGCAGCCTGATCGACCCCGCCTCACCCTTCTTACATACCTCAAAAAACGAGCAGCAAAACTCTACAGCTCAAGCTGCCATCTCTTGCTTTTCACTGTCATTCATAAGTGGACC
>JBEQLC010000331.1:0-746 GCA_040326175.1 Desulfobacteria bacterium
ATAAGATCTTTTTTTCCGGGATGCACATTCATCAAACAGACCGGATCTAAAAAAATAACGGGTGTTGGTGTTGCTTTTTTCATGGCGATAACTCTTTTAGAATTTATTGTGTTGATTATTGTAGATGCAAAGGACATGCCACATTGTGGTGCGATAATATAACCACTTAAATTTACAGACATTATTCACTTTTAGTCTGAAATGAAGTGCTATTTTTATTTTGAAGAGTGTGGAGAAGCGGATAAAAAGTATACAACTTTCGCTCTTGAAGGCTATCCAGGTGGATAATACGTAACCAGTGGACGTACCAACTCTTGAACTGCAACAGCGAGCGCATTCCCCGCAACGCACCTTCGCCAAAGTTATGGCACGCCGGTGACTTGTCTGAGCGAAGCTACCTTGTTGCTGCCTTCCAATGAAAAGGTTCTGGCCCCGGTGGCCAATTACCATAATCATAAAGCAGGCCAAGACATCAGAATTGTATCCCAAGTAGAGGATATTATCTTATTTGAGCAACAAACGTAGTCTTAAAATATAAAGGTTATGACTCCATTACCGGAGCCACGACTAGCGGGATCTTCACTGCGCTGAGACAAGTCGGCGACACTGTTTCGCTCTTTAAACCGTATATAATATCGCTGCCGTCATAGTTGTAAAACTTTTTAGGAATGGGAAACTTGAGAGTTCAGTTTACGTTAATTACAACCTTTGCGCTTTTCTCGCCACCCTCTACGATCAGCCGATAA
>JBEQLC010000332.1:0-716 GCA_040326175.1 Desulfobacteria bacterium
GCTAAAGTTGAGCGAAGGAAACATAAGCGGTACTCGGTTGTCGAAGGTGCATTTGTTGCGCTCAAGCCCTCTGATAGTGGAGTGGGGCGACTAATAGATATCAGCATGGGCGGACTTACGTTTGATTATGTTACTATGCACCTGCCATCGGTCAAAGCAACCGAACTGGACTTATTTGTGACAAATAGTACTTTTCGTCTGTTTGAGATACCAATTCGAAGCGTTTGGGATTTGACTACCTTTGACTTTCCCTCAAGTCCCCTGCACAAGAGGCGATGTGGTGTGGAATTTGGAGACCTAACATCTAAACAGAGATTGCAGATCGAACATTTCATTGAAAACTACACCGCAGATGAAGTGTGGGTTTGACAACAAAATGCACGTTCGATTGTCAAAGAACTGACACAAAGTCAAAAATGGTTTTTCCTTTAGCCTGAAAACTCCGAATCAGCGCCCTCGTAAACAGGTGACGCCAGGTTTTCAGGCAAAGCCTCTGGGGTTGCGGGTTATCCCCTCCCTGGAGGCTTTTCTATTTTAGAGCCTCCTTTCTTTTTTGGGCTTCGTTTTGGCAATTCTACCCATGTGGAATTGGTATATTTTTCATGTAAAATTGGTATTTACCCTAATCAAGCATGTCTCCAAGTTTCCGATCAAATAACTGAGGGAGGCAGTTTGTACGTACATGATCTCTATGTACGCATGCATGGCATAGGGGG
>JBEQLC010000333.1:0-709 GCA_040326175.1 Desulfobacteria bacterium
GTATTCTGCCATTATGTTCCTATTGTAAAAAGATTCGAGATGATAAAGGCTATTGGGAAAAGGTTGATGTTTATCTCCATAAGCATTCACAAGCTGATATTAGCCATAGCATCTGTCCTGAATGTACAAAAGAACATTACCCTGATTTAGATATACATGAATGAGCACTGCGGCTATTAATTTTCACACAAGATTATGGTAAAGGACGGAAGAATACCTAAAATAAGCTTCAAGATTAAATGAACTCGGCTGCAGATAGCTGCTGAGTCGGCCTCCCAGCTACCTCCATTTACCCGCCATCGCTCTCGCTCAGGCGAGGCAGGCAGATCCTACGATTATCTCAATGTAATTTCCATCATTTTAATCTTCTCTGGTATCTTACTTGAGTTTTTCACAATTTGTGTGTATTTGAAATTCTCATTAATTTAAAAGCTGAAAAAAGCCCGTAAAAGTGAATTATGGAAAATAGCACAAAAGAAATAGAAACGTCAAAAACATCCGTACTAATCGTGGCTGCTCTGACAACGTTTATGGCCCCGTTTATGGTGTCGGCGGTAAATATTGCACTGCCTGCCATTCAGAATGAATTTTCCGTCGATGCCGTTTTGTTGAGCTGGATCGCCAATGCCTATCTTCTGGCAACAGGCGTATCACTTGTTCCGGTAGGTAAGATCGCTGATATTTATGGTAGAAGAAAGATATTTATATC
>JBEQLC010000334.1:0-703 GCA_040326175.1 Desulfobacteria bacterium
CCTGAAGTTCGTTGACGTCAAGGCAGATGGGAATCGGCCACAATACATCGTTTTGCAGCCGCATGCGATCGAGCACGGATTCATAGTCGGACCGGGTCATAAACCCTGTCAGCGGTGAAAACGCCCCGTTTGCCAGCAATTCGAGATCACACAATTGGCGGTCATTGAGAGTAATATCCGTTAAATTTAAAACAATGTCTTTGAGGATGGCGGCACGGTCGTCATCTACCACCAGATTAACCAGCGAAACGCCGTGAGGCACCGTGATTTTTTCGTCGTTCATAGTTTTTACCCCAATGTTGCATAAACAACATGGCAAAGAATAGCTAATGGTCCGTTATTATACCCGATATCATAGTGAAAGCACCATTTTCTGGATACCCCCCTTGGTGAATTCAAAGGATGGGGTCGATTTTGCCATGTTGTTTACCCTTCGGGAAAGCCGGAGGACTTCAGATCCTGTGTTGTCAAGGATTCGAGGTAAACGACTACAACTTCACCCTTGACGCCTTGTCTTAACGAAGTGGTGATCCCGTCGTCGGGGGCTCTGAAGCCCTCCGGCTTTTGCAACGTTAGGGGAGCGTTTGTTTACGCCGACTACGGCAAGGCCAAAATAGATAACGATCTACTTAAAGGCGATTACAAAAGAAAGGAGAGATAGAATGAAACGAATAAATCGACTTTTAATCATCTTGATTTTTTC
>JBEQLC010000335.1:0-700 GCA_040326175.1 Desulfobacteria bacterium
GGCTGAACTTTATGAGGCCCAGAGGAAATATGCTAAAGCAGAACCACTCTACAAACGCTCGCTGGAAATCCTGGAAAAAGCGTTTGGCCAGGACAGTCCATTTCTGGTGCCGACACTTTTAAACATGGCGTCGCTATATAACAATATTGGCAGAGAACATGACGCACACAAAGTTATGGAGCGGGCAAATAAGATACAGGCGAAACAATGAAAATAGGGCGGATTAGCCACAGACCCGCCTTCGCCAAGGCTACGGCGTGGGAAGCCCACTATTGCAGCTCAAAGCTGAAAGCTGAAAGCTCAAAGCGAATTAGCCACAGACCCACACAGACAAACACAGACAAAGAACTGAGACAGGATTAACAGGATCAACCGGATTAAAGGCTTGAACATGATTTTCTGGTTTTGTCTTTTCTGTTGCATAGAGCAACTGAAAAGACAAAACAAATCCTGTACATCGTGTTAATCCTGTCTGAAGTCTTAGTTCTTGCAGAAAGAATTCCCCTCTGCAGTTAAAGCTTCATTTTCCTCGTCTTCTTACGCTCGCCGTATGAAGCACGCTTTTCTTTTACGCCGAATCCAGTTTTTCTTGTTATTTGCCACAGACCCACCCCAGTGAAATGGTCTCCGAATTTCACTGGATAAAAATTTCACGGGGCAGGCGCAGACGCACACGGACCCGCCTTCGCTGAAAGCTGAA
>JBEQLC010000336.1:0-652 GCA_040326175.1 Desulfobacteria bacterium
GATGTAAGTTTGGTCAGGATTCGGTATGCTGCGGAGCAAATAAACGTAGTACATCTCTTATTCAGCCCTGCTTCGTTCTCAGAACTTCGCAGGGCACGCTTCGCCCTTGTGATGGTCTGCTGGCATAGAGCCAAACACTCCCTTTTTGCGTGGCCTGCCACGCGAAGCCTGAAAGGCGAAGCGTGGTGGAGGCGGCGGGAGTCGAACCCGCGTCCGGAAAACTTCCACTTAAGCTTCTACATGCTTATCCCGGGTTTTAGAATCTCGCCATCCGGGACTCCCCTCGGGAAGGATTCCCCTCAAGCCAGCCTACTTAGTTAACCCGCTACCCATAGGCACCTGCAGCGGGCGGTTCCGCTAGTCGACGCCCTTTGCCAGCCCCGCGGACCCGAACTGGCAGGACGGTAGCCGCCTACGCGGCTACAGCGTACGCATAGTCGTCAGCGATTGCTTTAAGTCCCACCTGTTTTACGAGCAGGCAGGAACCTCGGCATGCCACTTAAGTTTCATGATCCCCGTCGAACCCGTTTCGCCCCCTTTCGGTAGGTTGGTTGAGCGGAGAAAGTAGTTACCCCTTTATTTTACGTATCTTAGCGCCAGATGTCAATGTAAGGTGAGACGGGGGGACAGGCGATTTCGGATTTCGGATTTC
>JBEQLC010000337.1:0-639 GCA_040326175.1 Desulfobacteria bacterium
ATTAAAGATCACTGTTATTTATCCGCACTTCTGCCCATTTCCACAGCGTAATAATATCTCTTTTATATGTTCACTCCTGACTGTGGCGAGAAGCTTAACGCAGTCAGGAGTGGCATAAGCCCATTTTCCGGTCTACTTGCCTCAGTGTTACATCATGTTGCATCGAAGTTCTCTCCCGTTAGTTGGCCTACGGTATCGACCCGGCTTCACCTGCCGCCCAGGATATGGGGCTTCGCGTTCTGAAGATCAACCGCCCTCCCAGATTAGAGCGGTTCTCAAGAATATGTTCCGTTTGCGGCAATCATAGCGGTTCAAATCTTGAGGGGGGGCAGTTGCGCCAGGAGGAAGTATGGGTTTGACATATAAGCGTTTGCTTGATAGTTTTCATGTTTACTAACCTCACAGTCCCGATCGTAGCGGGACAGTGAATGCGCTATCCATTTCGGTCAAACATAGGATGGGAAAATAGCATGAGCGAACTAAGGATTCTGGTCACGGGAGGTGCGGGTTTCCTGGGCAGTCATCTCTGTGACAGGCTGGTCGAAACAGGTGCTGACGTGCTTTGCCTTGATAATTTCTTTACCGGTTCAAAGGTAAATATCCGACACCTGGTGGATCGAAAGAACTTTGAAGTCATTC